>CAJKLB010000011.1 GCA_905200615.1 uncultured Selenomonadales bacterium
GCCTCGCTGATTGCGGTCGGATTGAGGACCGCGACTTTGATTTTATCCATTGCCGTTCGCCTCCTCTTCGACCAGAGCCTTGAGCAGAAGCAGGTAGTTAATGCTGTCCGTGATTTTCTCGGTCCAGCGGTCCAGAGAGTAGCTGCGGCCGTCGGTACACATATCCGAGATAGAAACAAGGTGCTTTGTCAGCATACCGAGCAGCGCCTCTTTCGGTGTGCCGTCGATAATCGCGGCAGCCTTCTTGAAGTGCGCGAGGCGGTCGATATTGCTCTCGTCTACGGCGTCAGGAGCATACTCGTGGCCCTTGCCGGTAAGCAGGTGCTCGCAGACAAGGAGCTGCTCTTTGACGACCTTATTAAATACGTCTATCTTCATAGCGGTTAGTCCTTTCTGTAGTATTCGCACTCATAGGCGTCAGCCTTGAGCGGTAAGCCGGTCGCCCACTCGATGGGCTCCGACATGATTTTGCTGATTTCCTCGGCGGAGCTTACGCCGATAGGTACCTCGCAGATAACTTCGTCGTGGACATGGAACACGACCGGAAAACCGGCGCGCTCCAAGCGGTCAATGGCGACTGCAAGGCAATCCCGGGCCGTAGCCTGAACGATGTTCTCCACGAGTTTCGGACCGTAGGACTCAATACGACCCCAGCCACCCGAGGATTGAATTGTACCCTCATAGGTGATACTGTCGTCGTCGATTCTGGGCTTTACGTAGCTCAGCTCACGACCGTTCGGAAGTCTCAGCTTGAGGAGAGGCCCTTGCTTGTAGAAGCCCATACCGAAAGGCAGCTTAGTAGGAGCCTTCGTCTGAATGGTCCTGCGCGCGGCGGCGTCCGTGTCCCACCACAACTTAGTGATAGCAGGATTTGCAGCGCGCCAGCTATTGACAAGCGGTTTCAGTTCAGACTCCTCAAGCCCCATCTCGAGGGCGCCCATAGATTTCAGAGCGCCGACGCTGCCGCCGTAGCCGAGCGCGAGCTCTGCGATTTTTCCTTTCTGCCGCATAGGGTCGCCCTTCTTGACGGAGCCCTTCGGAAGGTGAAACATCTGCTCGGCGGAAGCCTCGTAGATTTTGCCGTGGGTCTTGAAAACCTCCATGCGCCACTCTTCGCTTGCGAGCCACGCGATAACGCGGGCCTCGATAGCAGAGAAGTCGGACACGATGAAGCGA
Source organism: uncultured Selenomonadales bacterium (assembly GCA_905200615.1). Classification (GTDB taxonomy): domain Bacteria; phylum Bacillota; class Clostridia; order Christensenellales; family QALW01; genus UMGS1322. The sequence goes on from CAJKLB010000011.1 coordinate 1,177, forward strand.
TAGCCGGGTCTCGGGATAAAGGCCGTGCGGATAAGCTGCGAGAGGGTCCCGGAAATGTCGTCGAAGAGCATTTCAAGAGTCTCAAGGTCTCCGGCCTCGGCGAGCTGTCTTGCGGTATCGAGGTCGCGGTCCGGCATTTTGTTCTGCGGCAAGTTCTGCATTTGCACGAGGCGACCGGCCCATCGACCGGTACGCGCTGCGCCGTAGAACTGAGTCAAACCTCGAATACGTCCGTCCGGGCAAGCCGTTCGGAGCATAGCGTTGTATTTTTCAGTTGAGGTCTTCGCAAGACCCGCTCTGATGTCGAGCATACGGTCCACCGCGTCGCAGTCGGCGTCAGCTCTTACGCCGGCGATACTCTTCTTGTTGAGGCTCTCGACCTCAATACCCGCGGTGTCCTCAATCCAGCCCTTGAGCTGCGCGGTACTCTTCGGGTTTTCAAGGCCCGTAAGCTCCTTAGCCTGCTCGAGAAGTCTCGCCTTGATAACGGCGTCAATCTCGACCGCATGCTCCGCGAGGTTAAGGTCCACACCGACGCCGCGGTCGTTGATATGCTGGTCGTGAATCCAGAGAGGGTGCTCCTTCTCATATACCGGAAAGCGAGAGAGCTTCTGCCGGATAGCCCGCTCCGAGACGACGTCCTGACGGTTGTACTCAACGTAGATAGCCCAGCGGTCAGGGTCATGCTCAGGAAGGTTGCGGGTCCGGTTGCCGTTCGTCTTCGTAGGCTTACAAGGTATCGAGAAGTAACGGATAAGCGCCCGGCCAGTCTTAGACTTCTGCTTGTCTTCAGGAAGCCCGATGACTTCGCCGACAGCCTCCAAGCTACCGGGCAGGCCCAGCTCTCGGGCCATGACTGCGGTACAGCTCCATTGCTCGGGCGGCGTCACGCGGCCCATAAACGCGCTCAGACAAGTCCGTTCAAAAGACGCATTGAATGCTGTCTTCAAGATTTCGGGGTCATACAGAGCGTTCTGGAGCTCCTCAGGCAGGCTCTCGCCTCTGGCGAGGTCAATAACCTCGACCGGGCCGTCGTCCCAAGCGTACCCAAAGAGAAGAATCTCAAAATCAGGGCTCTGAGCGTAGGCGTAGACACCGCACTTTTGCAGAGAGACCGAGCTATAGGTCTCTATATCGATTGCTAATGTTCTCATATTGCCTCCTTCCTCCGGGCGGCGTTCGCCTCAGCAAATCCGAGACGAACGCGCCGGAGCATACGCTTAACCGAGGAGGTCGTCGTTGTCGTCCTCGTCTTCCCAGCCGTCGTCCCAATCGGAATCCGTAACAACGCCGCCGCCCAGAGGCTCGCCGTCGTAGAGCTTCATAATACCGTTGAGGCCAGCAGAGATACCCTTGTTGCCCTGCGTGTCATACACATAGAAGTTGATGATTGCGCGGCCGTAGCAGCCGGAGTAGAGTTCCTGCGGGTCAGTCAGCGGGGTCTTGTCTGCGTGGACGAGAACAGGCTTGTTGTTGGAGCTGACGGTGATAACGTAGCAGCCCTTGCACTCTTCGCCGAATTCGCCGCCGTTCGGGCGTTCGCCGTCGCCGTCGTGCAGCGTGCTCTTGAGGTTAGTAGGCAGCTTCTTGCCGCTATTGCTTGCCATGAACTTCTGCTTAGCCTCGTCCATAGCGGCCTTGATTTTCTGCATGGTGGCCTTGTCGCTCTTCGGAATCAGGAGGGTAACGCTGTACTTCGGCGTAGCGCCTTCCTGAACGGCGCGAGGGGTGAAGAGGTTGCAGTAGGAAAAACGGACCTTACCAGTAGTGATTTGAGTAGACATAGTATCAATCTCCTTTAATATAAATAGTTTTCATCTGAACGCCGTACTCAACGGCAAGCTCATGTGAGTCAAAATAGATGTCGATAACATTTCCCTTAACGGCGCTTCCCGTATCTTCGGCTATGTACTCGTGGCCGTCGATAATGAGGACCGTTCCGAGAGGTATCACATCGGGGTCGACCGAGACCGTGCGGTCCGCGGTCGGAATCGTGCCGCTCTTTGTTCGCTGCACGTAATCGGTACCGACCCGAGAAGGGTGTTCCGCGCTCCAGATACCGCAGCACTTGACGCAAGTGCAATAGGCTGTAGTCTTGAACTCGCCGAGCTCAATAAGCTCAGGCTCCGGCGCGGCGGTCTCGGTAATCGGCTCAGGAGCTTCTACCCGAACGGGCGAAGACTCAGGCTCATCAGGAACGGAAGCGCTCGGTCTCGTAACGAACGAGATAATCAAGGCGACAATGAGCGCCAGAATGAGGAGCCACTGGATTTTGATAAGGCGGATTCTCGCCCGCGTTCTGCGTCTTGCCGCTTCCGTCATAACGAGACCTCCTTACTTATCGAACTCAGCGAGAAGCTGTTCCTCAGGCTTTAATTCAGGGCGCTTGTCCTTTGCAGGAGCCAGAGTAGGCTTGCCCTGAGGCTTGACGATAAGCTCGCCGAGCGTTTCCGCCACAGCCTTCTTACCGAAGTCCTTCTCCATCTGAGTTAGGGTAATCAGCTTGCGCTCGTAGAGCAGACTTTCGTCATAGCCGGCAGACTTCATAGCCTCGACGACTTTCAGCTCGTCCGCAAACTTGCGGTTGCTGCGGCCTTCGACCATCTTCCAGCCGGTAACAGGCTGACCGCTGAGCAGCGTAGAAGATACAAGGCCTTCAAGGTCCGTAAGCCACGCCTGAATATCCGCGGCCTTTTCAAGAATCGCGCCGGCCTCTTCAGGAGTCAGGAGCATAGCGTCCGGAGCCTCATCGAAGAGCTTGAGATTCTTGTCGGCTCTCGCTTTGCACTGAGCTTTCGCCCGGCAGAACTTGCAGACCTCTTCGGACGGGGCAAACTCGCCTTCGCCCTTATAAGCCAGCTTAGCGCGGGGCTTGACATACTTCTCAGCCCACTCGAGCAGCTCCTTGACGGTGATTTCGTCGGAACTCTGAACGCCGGAGAGCCGAGGCTGGAAAATCGTCATACGAACGGAGTCGATGTCGAAAAGTGTGTTGTACTTGAGAAGCGCGCCGAGAGCGTAGAGTCTCATTTGCGGATTGCCGGTCGCCTCAACACGAACGCCCTTGCCGTACTTGAAGTCCACGATTTCGAGGACCTTATCAGCGACGATGATACAGTCGCCGGTACCGAAGCCGTCCTTGACGTACTTCGAGAAGTCGACTCTTACCTCAAGCTCGGTAAATGCGTCCTCGCAAGACTCCTGCGCAGCTTTGGTCTTTTCAGTAACAAATCTTGCGTAGTCATTTGCGCATTCCTGCATTTCAGCGTTGTAGTAAGGACCTTTTGCCAATTCGTCACGACGATTCTCAAAGTCCATCTCGGAGACCTCGCCGAGGAAATAGCGGGCGGTCAGCTCGCAAAGCTCATGGGCTGCGGTGCCTTCTTCGGCATACTCGCTCGTGCTCTGCGGAAATTGAAGCTCGAGCAGCGCGCTCGGAGTACACTCGAGCCAGCGGTGAGCACCGCTTGCGGAAAGTAGTGCGTGCTTAGCCATTGACACTCACCAGCTCTTTCATAAGCGCCGGATAGTCTTCCGTGCGGCTGTCGAAGTCAGAGAGTTTCTTGCAACCGAACTTCGCGAAGATGTCGGCGAGCTCTTTCTGCTTGCCGGCTTTGGAGAGCTTCAGGGCTACGGCGCGGATGTCGGTCTTCGTGATAGGCTTGTCCTCAGTCTTCGGAGCCTCGGTCGCAGGAGCAGAAGCAGGCGCCTCGGTCTTAGGAGCCTCAGCTACAGGCTCGACAGGCTTTTCCGAAGGGGAATCGAACATACTTACCTGACCGGGAATCTCGGTATCAGGGAGCAGAGCTCTCAGCTTGCTCAGGTTTTCCTGAGTCAGTTCCATTGTTACGGTGATTTTCATTTTGTTTTGCCTCCTTGTTTTTCTTCCAAGCCAAATAGGCTTGCATATTTTGTGGATTTTCGTAAAACGCATTGACCGCAGCGCTTAGTCGGTCAAGCATAAGATTCTCTCTTGCAAGAGCGGTTTCGGCGAGCGTCGGCCGCATTTTTGTCTTTTAGGACAAATCAGCCGCAAAAAAAATTGCGTTCGTCGTAGGAGCGTCCAAATCAAGGAGCTCCTTACAGAGCTGCACTTCAGGTACCGTGAAGGCAACTTTGCCCGTAATCTTACGGTAGGCTGTGCTCATACTCCAGCCCTGCGCGTCCGCAAGGTCTTTCGTAGTAACGCCTTTCAGGGTCATGTGGGCCCTCAACATTCGAGTTTCAACCATACGATATACTGTCTCCTTTCCTTGAGATTTTTCCTCGTAGGCACTACCGGTTGTCCCAAAGGACAAATTTATTATACCGTGTCCTTTTGGATTTGTAAATAGCCTTTTGGAAAATTTTTGTGAATTTTAAGCAAAAGTATTCACTTTAAGACAAATGCGTGTTATAATAAGAGTAAACTTTTTCAAGGGAGGCGGTCTTAATGACTTTAGGCGATAGAATACATTATCTCAGAACAGAGAAAGGGTACACTCTGCAGGAGCTCGGCGATATGGTCGGCGTCGGTGCGAGCACGGTCCGCAAATGGGAAACGGGCTACATCAAAACGCTTCGTACCGATAAAATGCAGAAGCTCTCGAATGCTCTCGGAACGTCGGTCGACTACCTGATGGGGTGGACCGATAACAGCGTAAACGTCGGAACGGTGGGGACCAATAACGGCGTTATAGGCCAGAACTCCGGTGAGATTCACTTAGAGCAGCAGCGCTCCAAAGAGGAAGCGGAGCTTCTGCGTATTTTCTCCGGGCTCGATGTCAAGCGGCGTATGGAGCTGCTTATGACGGCTATCCGCTTAGATGAGGAGCAGAATCAATGAACGCGTGGAGCAGAGAGGACATAATTATCACCTATGCCCTTTACTGCGTGACTCCTCTCGGGAAAATCAATCCCAGCAACAAAGTCATTCAGCAGGTCGCCGAGATTATTCCTCACTCAGTCGCTTCTATCGTAATGCGCATGAGGAACTTCCGGTACATAGACCCGAAGGTTTCCTCAGGGCTCAAGAACGTAGCGAAGGCAGACCGAATGATTTACGAGGAGTTCAAACACGACTGGGGCTCTCTGAGTCTTGAGGCGGAGACCTTGACCGGTCTCGCTATCTTTGACTCTTCACCTTTGCAGGGAGCAAAGCCGCTTTCATCTCTGACGAATCACGGAAGAGTATCGCGGGAACGACACTTCTTCAAGCAGGCGGTGCTTGCGGCTTACGACGACCGGTGCTTTATATCCGGCTGCGCGCTGCCGCAAATGCTCGTTGCAAGTCATATAAAACCGTACTCGCAATGCCGAAGCGAGGCGGACCGGGTCAGCCCCGACAACGGGATTTGCCTCAATACTTTTTATGATAAAGCCTTCGACCGAGGCCTTATAACTATCACTCCTTCCATGAAAATCTATGTTTCTCCGATAATTTTGGATAGCCCTCAGGACGCTTTTACAGCCCGCTGGCTGGCTTCTCTTGACGGAATGGTTTTACCCCCCCCCCGATTTCCGCCGCGTAGAGAGCTTCTGGAGTACCATAACGACGAAATTTTTAGGAGGGTCACATGAATACAGTAATTTATGCTCGGTATTCTGCCGGCCCGAGACAGACCGACCAGAGTATCGAAGGGCAGCTTAGAGTCTGCACCGACTTTTGTAAGCAGCGAGGGCTTACCGTTATCGACACATACTGCGACCGTCATATCTCAGGCCGCACAGACGAGCGACCGGAGTTCCAAAGGCTTATCACTGATGCTAAGCGCAAGAAGTTCGAGGCGGTAGTCGTCTATAAGACGGACCGCTTTGCCCGGAACAAATACGACAGCGCCGTTTATAAGCGGGAGCTCAAGAGGAACGGAATCCAAATCTTTTACGCCGCCGAGGCGATACCGGACGGGCCCGAGGGCATTATCCTTGAGAGCCTCATGGAAGGCCTCGCGGAATACTACTCGGCAGAGCTCGCTCAGAAAATCAAGCGGGGAATGCACGAGAGCGCTTTGAAGTGCCAGAGCACCGGAAGCGGGAGACCGCTCGGCTATCGGGTCGACGAGCAGAAGCATTTCCAGATAGACCCAGAATCAGCCCAGACCGTTCAAACGATTTTTGAGCAGTATATTAAGGGCGAATCAAATGCGGCCATCTGCGAGCTCCTGAACAGCCGTGGACTGCGTACCGCGCAGGGTAAGCCCTTCAACAAGAACAGTATCAACCGAATTATTAAAAACCGAAAGTACATCGGCGAGTACCGGTATCACGATATAGTCGTCGAAGGCGGTATGCCTGCAATTATCTCGAAGGACACCTTTAACCTCGCTCAGGCCGAAATGGAACGCCGGCGCACTCGCAAGGCTCCGAAGTCGCCAAAGGCTGAATACCTCTTAGCCGGTAGGCTCTTCTGCGGTCATTGCAAAGGGCCAATGCAGGGCGTCAGCGGAACGGGCAAGAGCGGGAACAAGTGGTACTACTATTATTGCGGGAACACTCGCGGCGAGAATAAGACTTGCGATAAGAAGCAGGTCTCACGCGACCGCCTCGAACGCGCCGTAGTCGACTTCACCGTCCGCTATATCCTTCAAGAAGAAGTTCTCGAAGAGCTCGCGAGGAAGGTACACGCGGCGCAAGAGCGCCAAAATGATACCGCCTCGGAGATTGCCTTTTACGAGAAGAAGCTGGCAGACAACAAGAAGTCTATCGCGAACGTGCTGCGGGCTATCGAGTCAGGTGCCATGACACAGACTTTACCTGCGCGCCTGCAAGAGCTCGAGAACGAGCAAGCGGTCATTCTGGGCGAGATTAGCTTCCTCAAGGGCAAGCGCCTCGCGTTCACAGAGGACCAGATTTTCTTTGCCCTGATGAAACATCTCGAGCCATACCCGGGCGAGTCCGAGCAGGACTACCGTCGGAGAATCATCTCTGACTTTGTTTCAGAGGTCTACTTATATGACGACCGACTTCTTATCTACTTCAATATCAGTAGCGAAGACGGAAAACTCAAGTCCGCGGACCTCTCAAACATTGAGGGCGGCGAGTTCGACGAGGGACTCGTCAGCTCCACCATACAACAAAAAACCTCGATGAAATCGGGGTTTTTATTTTTTGTGCATGAATTTTGCATGAATTTTAATGTAAAAAAAAGAGTGACAATGAATAAACACTGTCACTCTTCCTGATTTTTTCGTTGCCCGCCAACAGTCAGCCCATGTGTCTGACACTTATCACGAGTTTTTCTGTTGCTCGCCAACCATCGGCTCATACATCCAACATTCATTACGGGTTTTTAAGGTGTCAGGTCACCTTACATCTTTAATAAGAAGAAGCGGATTTGCCTATTTTTAATCTTTGATATTATGCAGAAAATAATTCTAAATTCTCCGGTCTATTCCTTTCACTCCAAAGGATTACTCTTATATCATATTTAAAAAAAGCTTCTTTTATCTTATTTTTTATTTTATTTTGATCATTCAATATAACTATTAATTGACTGTCAGTTTTTCTTGCAGACTTTGTATCATTCCATGAGAAAATAACATTTCCTACATTAGATTGGTTTGGCGTATTAACTGCCTGACATAACCTTTCTGGGTTCTTTTTATTTCTCTGAAATAAAAAATCATAATTATGACTAAGTCCTGAGACACCTATAAATTGTACATTTTCACTATGGTAAATTTCTCTTTCCAAAAAGAAATTTTGTATATCATCTAAAAAAAAGGAAGATACTTTCGATTTTGATGTAGCAAACATATCATCAATGCGTAACATAGCTTGAATAAATAAATGTTTTTTTTGAGCAAAATTATCAAATGAAGTTTCTGCTATTATCTCATTTCCTCTTAATTGAACACCGTATTGCAATAAAATTGCATTCAAATGTTCTTTTCGATTACATGTAAATTGTATTCCATTCATTTTCAAATTGTTTATAACAGCACCATCATCGGTAAAACATATATTATCACCAATTTGCTTGACATAAATCTGCAAATAGTCATTTGCATTATCAAGATATGGTGTAGTAATCTCATAATACTCCCCAATTTTATCAAATTTAATCTCATTTTTTATCCATGTTGTATATTGATCAATCAATTGTTGAATATCCAAAAATGTCCCCCCTCATCCTAATATCATTTCTGTTTGATATTTAATCTCAGGTTGTTTAACTACATTAAATTTTATTAAAAATTCCATTGCATTCTCTTTAAACTTGTCACTTAGAATATTTTCGGCAGAAAAAGCTTGTTGTCGGCCATATTTTTCAGTATATATATGCCAATGATTTCCTTTTATCCTTTCTCCATTAGGATTTATATGCACACTAGACGGGTTTATATGCAACTCCAACAACATAATTCCATTCTGTTTAATATGTGCGCCCATATTATATTTTAATGCATTAATTTTTCCTCTATAAATTTCTATATCAAATATATCTTTTTTTGTATCGCCAATAACATTAAATTTTTCCTTTCCTCCTAATTCAGGAAAAATTATCTGCGAAACTAAAGAACTTTTTAGCATTGATAATAATTTATCTGCTTCATTTTGTGTTATTTTTCCCGAACTCAATTTATTTATCTCCCTCATTTATTACAAATATCTCCAATTTATAAGATAATTGTAGCATAAAGGAGTTTTCTTGTCTACCTTAACAAATAAATTACAAAAAATATATTTCAAAATGTTCCATAACAGAAGCTATCCCCCGAGGTACTTCACCCCCGGGGGATAAACTGGCACACTATTTATTCTTATTATATTGCACCGAACTGATCCCCAGCAGCACGCCGAGGAAGGTATCCACAGCCGTAATTGTGCCTACCACCTGTTCACCAAACGGAAAGCCCCAGATCCCCGCCAGGGCGAAGTACAGCGTGCCCAATGCGGGCAATAAGTACATTGCGATCCATTTTAACACATCATAAGCTTTATTTGATAATTTCATTTTTCATTCTCCTTATTCTTTTATCAATTTTCCTGCTTTCAGCAGGTTGAGCATCTTTGTGTTTTGTTCCGCCGTTCCCCTGTAGCCTGCAATGCCGTTGGCTCCTGCGATTTCTTTCCGGTGCGCATAGCTGGAATCCACCTTAACGGCTTTTAGCGCGTCCACAATGCTGTTGGTATTCCCTATGTATTGCGGATAATATTCCACGGACGGAACGCTTTCCGCCGGCTCTTTTCCGCTCAAAATCTCATTTACACGCGCCTGTACCTCTTCATAGCTGTACGGTGTTTCCGCGGGGATCCGTTGCTTACGCTCCGCCCCGTTGCCGTACTTTCCGTTGATCACTTCTTTGGCTACTTCATCCAGACTCTTCTGCGGGGTTTCCGTGTCCGTTTCCGGCTGCTCTTGCTCATATTCCGGTACGCCGTAGCCGCGAATATACCGCGCGTTTACCGCGATTTCCCGCCGGCCTACCGCGTTATTCAGGTTGCCTTCAATTACCGTAATTTTGCCGTTTTCTGCCTTTTCTACGATCCCTACATGATCCGGCCAGCCCGTATTATCTCCTTTTCCGCTGTCCTGCCAGTCATAAAAGAGGATATCCCCCGCCTTGGGAGTGTACGCGTCATTTTCTTCCCAGATCCCTTTTTCCTGCATCAGCTGGATCATGCGTCCGCAGCTGCATTCGGTGGGAATCAAGTCCGTACATCCGCAGGCGATCGCCGCCGATGACACGAACACGGCGCACCACGCGTCGGTATATTTCACTTTATACCCACGTGCCAGCGGCGTGTGTCCGTTGTAAAGATCGATGATCTCCCGAAAGCTTCCGTCCTCCTCCTTTTTCCCAAGCCAGGTTCTCGCCTGCTCAATCAGTTTCTTTCCTTCCATTTTAGTTTCCTCCTTAATTTGGTTTGTGAAAATCTTCTAAGTCAGTCAGCCGGTGATTGATCACTTTGATCTGCTCTTCCACCACCGGCATTCTGCGGGCAAACCCATTGTGTTCCCGCACTTCCCGTGTCAGCTCGTCAATTTTTGTATCCGTTACCGCCTGATTGATCCGTATGCTGTTTTCTGTTTTCCTCGCCGTCATAAGACAGGTGATGACTACCCCTATCAGAGACAATCCTCCTGTTATGATTGCTGTTATAATTGCTTCACTCATTTTTGCCACCTTAAATCCTGTAAATATAATAACTGCGGTATGTTTTCTCTGCTTGTATCTTCAGGCGATATCCTTTCTTTCGCACTCTTTCAATCAATTTTTGTGCTTCCGTTCGCTGTACCGTGTTACCGGTAATACCAAGAAATTTTCCTAATTTCTCTGCACTAATCCGATGATCCCAATCTTTTTCAAAATGCGGGCATGCTTCTACCATATATCCCCCATCTTTTAATTCCCTGGCCCTCCACCCTTGAACAGGCGTTCCGTCAAGAATCTTTCGGCACCGATGCGCATACGCGTTCGCGCAGTCAAAGCATAGGCTATGTTTTTCCATTATGTTATCCCCTTATTTTTTTGTTAATGTTAGTCTATCGCTATCGCTGCCGGCCAACAGATTCCCACTTTCATCACCTATCGCAACTTTTAGATCTGTGCCGTCAACATATATCCAAAGATTATACTTTGTCCCTGTTGACCAATGATTAAATGATGTTACAAAACGTGATGTCCATTGTGTACCATCCCCATACCACGGCACAGCACTCGCATTTACAGCAGATTCTTCATTGTTCAATATGTTTCCGCCGTATGCCGCATTGTAATATGTTACATAATAATCAGCACCATAAACAAGCAGCGACGCTTTTCCTGCAAAAGTAACAGGGCCGCTCGTACAATTTACAGGCACATTATCAAGTACAGGCTCTTTTATCTTTCCTTTTATGTAAATATCAACATATACGGTTTTGCCCGTATCCCCTGACATAGATGATGGACGCACAAAATACCATCCCCCCGTGGAAGTGGTAGTATTAGAATCTGCGCTTGCCGGGTATTCCAGCATAAAACTATGACTATTACTCCCGCTAATACTAATCATTTGATATGGGATACTTTCAAACACAAAAGGATATGTCTCTGAATATATCTTATTTGATTCATAAACTGTTCCCCATTGATTTACACAATAGACGTCATTGCATATTTTTCTACCCCAACACTCCATCATATAATCGTTCCATTTCCTGTAACTCCATATTCCTGATGATCCTTGCTCTACTATATAAGCTGCGGGAACAGCTCCCGCATCGCCTTTCTCTCCTTTTAAATCTGCTGAAGACGTTCCGCTGGCTGACGTTATCGTCAGTATGGTACCGTTCCAAGTATGTGTACAAGATACTCCATCTGCTCCCGCTGGTCCTTCATTCCCCGTATCTCCTTTAGGTCCTTGTATCCCCTGTGGTCCTTGTTCTCCTATTTCACCTTTTTCACCTTTTAAATCAACCGAAGAGGTTCCACTGGCAGATGTTATGGTTAAAACAGTTCCATTCCATTCATGTGTTGCTGAAATACCATTGCTACCGGCTTCCCCGGCAGCACCAGGTTCTCCTTTATCCCCTGTATCTCCTTTCGGTCCCTGCGGTCCTCGAAGATCTTCAAGCTGTGCCTGAGTAAAGTCATCATAAGTAAACGGATCTCCTTTATCTCCTTTTGCCCCCTGAAGAGGTCCATTATTTACCCATCCGTTAGCAGCATCATAAATATAAATATCATATGGTGCGGCTGAGCCAACCCCATAGGCATCTCCAATAGCAGGATCAGTTATATTTACTGAAAGGGCTTCCACTGTATCATAATATCCAAGTACTTTAAATCCAGCTCCAGTATCTCCTTTTTCTCCTTTGGGTCCTTGCTCTCCGGCAACACCCTGAGGCCCCTGTTCTCCCTGTATTCCTTGTATTCCCTGTTCCCCTTGTGGTCCCCGTTCTCCAGTATCGCCCTTGTCCCCTTTCGGTCCTTCTGCGCCTGTGGCTCCGGGTTCTCCCTGTTCACCTTTTTCACCCTTTAAATCAGCTGAAGAGGTTCCGCTGGCAGATGTTATATAAAGAATTGTTCCATCCCAAGAATGTGTACAAGAAAATCCATCTGCTCCGGTATCGCCTTTGGGGCCTGTAGCTCCGGTATCACCAGGATCTCCTTTATCACCTTTTTCTCCTTTAAGAGAGACAAGCTGTTCCGCCGTGAAATCCTCATAAATAAACGGATCCCCCTTATCACCTTTTTCTCCTTGTGCTCCCGTTTCCCCCTGGTCACCCTTATCTCCCTTTTCTCCTTTTAATGACGCAAGTTGTTCCGGTGTAAAATCCGCATACGTAAAGGCATCTCCTTTGTCCCCTTTGTCGCCTTTAGGAACAAAGGCTTCTGTCGTTCCCTGCTCGTCGGTTATTATGATCTTTGCTCCATTTGCCTGACCTTCCACTTTTGCGGATGGGCTATACCCGTCAAATACCCCTTCTTCCAGATCGTTTCGGATATCTGTAACAAGAAGATTGACTTCTTCCACCTTTTGATTGATTTCATTCTCATAAGCAGATAAATTTCGGTCAAGAACTTCCTCCGTAAAATCGTCTCTGCCCACCGCCGTAAAATAGATTGCAGTAGGTATGGAAAGTATTGTTTCTTCCGCCTCTCCGCTTGCATCCAACGCCGTGATAACAAGAACGCTCTGCATCTGTCCGCCATATCGCGTCATATCAATTGTAATATCCCTTTTCAGAGTATTCCCCTGCGGTGTAAGCGCTGCGGACGGCTGATATCCCGCGCCCGGAGAATTAAATTCAATGCGATAGGTAAGCGTCTTCTGCAGGGAATCAAGATATTCTGTAAGTGCGGGGGATAATATGTAGATTAACTCAGTCGCCCCGTCTTCATACTGCATTCCTCCCCATTGCAGCGTATTGGGGATTATTGTATCCTTTGTTACGGTGTATTCTATTGTTCTTATGGCCATGCTTCCTCCTTAAACAACACAGCCCCGTACATCGTTTTTGTACAGGGCCGTATATTATGCTTTCCATGCAGTGATGATATCTTCGGTATTTTCCTTGCTTTTCGTTTGTTTTTCTGCCTTCGTCTCATTTTCCCGCTCTTTTTTGATATAGTACTCTACTGCCGATCCTCCGTTTTTCTCCTCGACAAATACTTTTTCATACCCATCAAGGAAATATGCCTTTGCCAATGCCATTTTATCTTTATCTTTTAGCCTGTTATACCTTTCCTCGGTGATGTCCACGACATTCATCAACCGGATTTCCTCATAACTGTATATCAGGCTTGCTTTTGCATAAGCATTCGCATACCCGTAAAGATTTTTTATAACCTTGGCTTTTTGCGCGTCCGTAAGCTTTCTGTATTCAGCGCTTCTCACAGCTTCCGATACATAATCCGTCACACGCTGTCCTCTTACGGTTGCATACGTCTGATATTCTTCCGCGCTTAAATTCTTCTTTGTTCCCTTAAAGCTAAAGTATTTCGGCGCAGAATCAGGCAACACCGAAGGATTACCCGTTGCCTTTGCAAGCCGCGTCAGTTCTTCCGTAATCGTATTCTCTTCTACTGTCGATAAATATCCCGGTGAAATAAAGTTCTGAAAAAAGCGTTTCATCCAGCTGCCGGTATTCTCTTTTTCGCCCCAGGCGTTTATATCCGCCGGCCGAGTTTGCGATAGTCCCGGTACTTTCGATTCTACCATATTCATGGCAGATTGCAGCCAAGTAGGAATATTGGACGTTTTATCTATATAATTTATTCTGCTTGTATCATCAAAGGTATTTGCAATTTTTCCGCCGACAGTCGGTAATGCCTGTGAAAAATATGAGGAAACCATCTTGGAGGAAATCGATACTAACCCATTTTTCTTGCCGTACCGTACCGAATTAATTACATCATTCATTCCGCTTAACATTGACAATTCCGTGATAACATCCATTCCGGCAATAACTGAATCGATAATGTTCGCGCCAGAATTATTATCCTCCGCCGTAAACTGTTCCATGATTGCCGCGCCGATAAAAAAAGGAATACACGCCGGCGCTGCCCAGTCAAGCGTATAGGAGACGTCGCCTATCTGTATCGCGTACTCCTGTTCTCCGTTGAGTTTGCGCCACAACTCATCATCGTCCCCAACGAATCCGACAGTAATAACGCCGAGAGAAGAAAGCAGCATTCCGACTGCCATAATCCCCGTACCCGTCAAACCGCTTGCCAAGCCGTCACAGAACTGCGATAAAGATATATTTCCGTTTCTTACATCATAAATCCCCTTTGTTAAGATTTTTACAAGGCCTACGGGGCTGTACTCTATTCCGCGCTTTAAAATATTGACAGGCGTTTTTTTGAACGGCAGAAGTGCTTCTGTCGCTATGTTTGCAGCCTTATTTGAATTTGAAAAGCGTTGAATCGCATTTGCGATTGCACTGGCATCTCTGTAGGTTGCCTTTTGTGCTTCCAAAATGGCATACTGCCGTGCTTCGGAAAGCAGCTTTGGCGAAATATTGTTTATATCCGCCTTGCGCGCCTGAAGGAAGCTACCTAACGCTGTTATGTAATGCCGCTTTAAGAACAGCTTATCCGTTCCTTCCAAAACATTGCCGTAACCCCTCCGTATTCCTTCCAAAACATCCGTTTTAAACACTCTTCGCTGGTCTGCTATAGTGCGTTTCGGATTATACTTGCCGTTCCCGGTTACGATATCCGACATTTCATCAAAATCGTTTGCTGCAAATTCCTTATATTTTTTATCAACAATCAATGCTTTTGTACGCTGGCTTTCCTCCTTTATTATTACTGTTTCAAGGGCGGATGCAACCATGTTTTTCATTTTTACCGCAGGTACAAATATTGCGTTCCCCACAAGATTCCGCACCATTGTAACGGGATTCGCCAGCATCGCCATATACCGCCAGGCATTCCATTTATCAAGGAAGGTTGATGGAACCTGCGCCGCTAAATCCCGCATAATTGCTCCGTAAGAAATTTCAAAATCCGCCGCCGTTTTTGATTCAGCAAGCTGTTCTGCCAGTGTGGGGTTAATCTCCACCGGAGCATAACGGTAATTTTTGCCCTTATCGTCTTTCCCAACGCCGAATCGGCGTTTATATCGCGTTTCCAGATCCTTATTCAGCGTTTGCACAGCGCGCTGTACAAATACAAGCTGACTGATACCGTCCATGCGCTTTAGAAGTTTCATTGCCTGCAGGGCCTGTCCGGTGCGCGTTCCCACCTCGGAAAGCTCTGCGGTGAGCTTTACAACATTGGCAGCATCCTTCCTCTCAATTGCAAGCGCGAGCATCGTTTCTCCTACGGCGATAGCTTCGTCGGAGATTTTGTTATCCTTTACCGCGTTTTCCCATATCCGCTCGGCGTCTCCGCGTTCAACATCTCTTTGGGCTTTTTTCAGGCTCTGGTCATTAGATATCGGTGTATAGGAAATATCTCCGCTTAAAATCTGCTGCTTCACTGTATTCATCATTTCATCCGTAAGCTTTCCGCCTTCGATAATCGTGCGCACATGCCGCCGTACTTTTGTACCGTCCTTCACGCTTTGAGGAACCGGATTCTCAAAGTTCTCTTTCCCCGTCACCTCTTCCCCCGGGGCAATGGTTCCGTGCTCCTTCCCGGCTTCAGCAAACAGTTCTCCGATGCGCCTGATGTATTCCTCTTCCGTTATTTCCCCGTTTTTTCGCTGATCCGTTACCTCTTCATATTTCTGTGTGTAATCCGCAGGAATAGAATATTGTGTTTCTTTTGTATCATTTTTTGCATTTTTGAATATAATACTATTGACAGATTGCCGATACCGTGCTAAACTGTTATTGTAATCAGCAGTCATAATGTTGTTGGGGAATTGGACCCCAGGGATATTATGTTGCTGGTTACTTTTTTTATCTGCATACAGTATCCTGCCCTCTTCGCCTGCTGTTTGCACGTAGTTTTGAATATTCTCTTTACCATACCCGCTAAGCATTATATTGGCGTCTATTTCAACGTTGCAATAATATCCCTTCCCATTCGGCTTGATTGCAGCCATAACAGGAAAGCCGTTTTTATCCACAGCAGAAGTCACTGCTACAACTGTCGCATCATCCGCCCTTGTATTGGACTTAATAAGCAGCACCGGTTCATTTAAAAGCTTTGGAATATCCTTTACAATAGGGCCCAAATCATGGTAATGCGTGCCCTTTTTATATCGTCCTTCTTGTTTTGCCTGTTGTTCCGACACGCTCATAGAATAGATATGATTGTTTGTTGCCAGCATCGGCAAATCGGGAAGCCCTAACACCTGCACTAATTTCGACGGCGTATTTCCCATATACACGTGATTATTTTTGTCATAGTTATTATTTAATACATCATCTACCTGCTGTTTATAACTTTTCGCTATGGAATACTTTATGCCGTCTTTCGCCCGTATTATATCCGTTTCATCCGATCGATAATCCTGTGCTTCTTTTGTATCATTTTTTGCATTTTTGAATATAATACTATTGACATCTGTTCCTTTTTGTGGTATAGTGTCATTAGAGGATAAGTCATTTCTTAGGCTTCCTGCATTTTTTGCATAGCCTATCGACTTATCCTTATTTTTTACCTCTAATTTTGTTGGTGTAAAATCAATAATATCATATAATACCATTCGATTTGCTTTTGTAAATCCAACAATTACTTTAGCAGAATAATCATTTTCCCCTATTCTTAAAAGAATATTCCCGCGAGCAAACTCTTTAAAGCTATCTTTTCGTTCATGCTTTAAATCTTCATTGATATAATTCGTTGATGCAAGGATTATTTCATCAAGATTATTTGCCGCTCTTAACTTATCAACATAAACGGTTCCCTCCGCAGACCTTAAATATTTACTATATGCTGAATTAGTATATTCTCCTCGTGTTTGTGCATTCACTTTTATAAGCCTTCCGCTTACAGGAATTCCCTTTGAAAACTTGTTCGAAATAGTCTCCTTAACCGTTTTTACCCAATCTTTTTTCGGAATACCTTCTAAAATATTCTCTTCAATCATTACAACCGGTTTATTTTCTGTTGTATATCCGATAGAATATTGTATTTTATCCTGACTATCCATTTTCGAATCCGATTCACTGTCTTTCAGCATCCGAGCATATTGCTGTTCCAATCTCTCCAGCTCCGCGGTCAGCCGGCTGTCCGCGTTCCCCAGTTTGCTCCGGATATAATTCAGTGCGTCCTTTATCCATTGTAAAAGGCTTCTTCGCTTTGGCAGCTCAAGCTCCTGCAGCAGACGGTTCATTCCGCTTTCATCCGCAAACAGCATATCTCCCATAAAATCCGCCATCAGCTCTGCTCTGGCTTCCGCTACGGAAATACTCTCGCCGGCCGTATCATATCGCTGCCGTATTTCTTCATTCAGCGCCGCTTCCATACGATCCACAGTGGATTTCATGCCGGTATTTTTCTCCAGCCAGCTTTCATACTGCTTTGTCTGCGAAATTGTTTTTACCAGCTCTGTATACTGCTTTGTGCCTTCCCCGCGATGCGCCAGCTCATGCTTGAATATAAAGGCTATCGGCCTTGTATTTTCTGTGCTGATTGTTATGACCTTATTCGCCTTATCAATCTTTCCATCCGCATGCATGCCGTTTACCGTCTGCACCTTGCCAAACTCTATCGTCCATCCCAGCCGATTTCCTATACGCCGGATAACGCGCTGATCATCCGTCAGCCGTGTTTCTCCACGCACCGCATATACCGTATCAGCTATCATATCCGGTTCCGGATTCTCCGCCGAACGCTCTGTGATTACCGGCTCTCCGAGTATAAAAGAAGCAGCCTCTTGGGCTGCCTGTTCCACATATTGATCTCGATATGCCTTTGCTTCCTCATATTGGTTTTTATCAAAATGCTTTGTCTCCACCTCCTGATCCGTGTTGACCATGAACGCCACCTGTGGGTTATCGTGGTTGGCCGCGATATTATCATGATCATATTCCATATTGTAATCCATAACAGAAGCTGGTTTGAAACCAAATGTTTTTTCATATATTTCTAAAAGAGGTTGGGTAGGGCTATTATAACAATCCAGCGTTTTTGCTCTCTCTTTTACTATGGATGCAATAGCATTTAAAAACCCTTTTTTCCCACTGGCATTGAATACGCTGATAAGATCGCCGTCAGGAGTAATAGAAAAACCACTGAGCCCGTCATCGGAAAGATAATTATCACAATCATCATATCCGATTCCGTCCTCTGTGGTTTGTATACCATGTAAATCTACAAGCTCGCCGTTTTTCAGATAGCTTTTTGCTATCTCAAAAACATCATGGAACAGCGCGCCGTCCACTTGCTGATGCAAATGAAAAGTATTTCCCTTTGCCGTTAAGGTTAATATCCCATCACCATTGCCAGCGCTACTGCCGGACACGTCCAGTTGTCTTTTAAGAACTGTGGAAATTCGTCTTCGTAATCCTTCATCAAGCGTTCGCTCTCCTGAGTGGTACAATGCTGATATTTCATCAGGCATTCCTCTACTTGCTTCTTGTAGCTCTCTAAACTCTGCTGTTCTTGCATATCCTTCACCTCTATTCACGCTTACCGCGTTTCCTCTATTATTCTTCTGTTCAATTCTTGCGGAAGCCGTCTGCGGCGATCCTGCAGAATTGCTTGCGGCAATTTTTCTTGCTGCTTGAGCATTTCCTACAGCCGTATTTCCTATTTCATTTCTTATATTATTTCTACTGTTAGTATATTCTACCTGGGACAAATTGTCAAGGTTTTGCGCATTGTCCGTTTCGTTTATTTCCGTTTTGACATTAACAATAGCATCCAGCATTCTCTCTTTCGTCCTTATGGTTTCTTTTTTATTCTCCACCTCTTTGCGAACCGAATCATATACTGTTTTCGCCACCGGATTATTGGTTAATTGCTGCCGATCCTTTGCATTCAATTTTCCGCTTTGAATGTCCTTTGCTATATTCTTTGCCATCGAACTCGTCTGCGGTGCTTCTATACCATTTTTTTCAAGCATTGGCTGTATTTCTTTTGTTGAAACATCCGACGCTTTTGAAAAATCTGTTTGGTTCTGTTGTTTCATGGTCATATAAAGCGAACCTAACGCCAACGCACTGTTATTTTTATTGTTTGAAAGACGTTCAGCCATTTTATATGCCTGTGTATCTTTACTGTAATTCTGTATAGCAAAATCAATCAACGCGTTACTGTTGCCCAATTTTTTTATATTATTGCCTACTACGGTGTTATGTATTGCTTGAGCTCCTGTAAACATTGTACTTGCCCCTGCGCCAGATATCATTCCTCCTATGCCAGACCACACAGTATCGCTAATTTGATCAATCCACGCTTTTTTTCTGGCTTCTTCTCGGGATAGTCCTTTATAGATAATATAATTTTTTATGTTATTACTAAGTTGAGAATTTTCCCCCATTATAATGGAATCGGATATAAGATTTGCAATATCAGTGAAAACTTCCTCCGATCCTTCTACGCCTGCTTGTGCAAATATTTCAAGTACTGCTTCTTTTACATTTATAGGGTTTTTCTTTGAAAGCAATTTATCAATAGATATTTTTTCAAACAAAGCCTCGGCAACACCAGCGGAAAGGCTTCCCCAAAAAATTTGTTCATTTGACGCTCCACGTTCATATAATTCCGCTGCCTGATTTGCCGCAGCACCGCTCCCCATAGTAATTGTATATAAATTTCCAAAAGCAGCTGCACCAGCAACACTATCCATAAGCGACATGCCTGCATTATAAATTTCAGAAAGCACATTGTGCCCGAATAGTTCTATATCTGTATTTTCTTCTATTTTAGAAGATACCGCCTCCCTTGATGTCTTCCCTACTATCCGTAAACTTTGCGCGTTAGAATATGGATTGATTTCTTTTCCCTGTAATTGTCTCAACACATTGTCAACTTCTGCAGCAACGCCACCAAAAATATTGGCTGGTATTGATATTCCACTTACGAATATATCCGCTAGCACCCCCCCTTGATCTACAAATTGATTTATATTCTTTTCTATATCTTCTGCTCTTCTTTTTGTCCAAATCACCTCCATATCTTCAAGATACTTATCTGCAGCTTCATTCCCTTGCGTTTGTAATATATAATTATAGACTTCGGCTTCTTCATCTGTGACATAATTGCTGTACAATATGAATTTTTCGCTTTCGTTAGTTGCATATCCACCTCCGCTTCCAAGTTCTTTCATTGCCTCGGGGGCATTAGCTTTCATGTTTTCATCATTACGATAGTATTCCATCTTATTTGGAATATCCGGTGTCTCAGAAAATCCCAGTACATACCATGTATTTTTACTGACATCATCATAGGTAGGATTCTTTTCTGCAATAGCGGCTCCTGCAGCACTTTGCTCTGAAAAATCCTCGTTATTTCTAAGATTCACATAATTCTGTGCTGTTTCCCGCCGTTTTGCAGTTGTTAATAATCCCTCTAACCGGTTTTTTTCATTTTTTAATTCTTGTATGTGGTCATCCCTTTTTGCTCCGGAATTTCCTCTTCTATCATACAAAAGCCCTTGTTCTTGTGATATTTGAGCGTTGATTTCATCAATTTTTTTCTGTGCTTCTGCAGCAGGTATAATGCTTTCACCATATTGGTTCAGCCACTCAATTTTCTTATCTATATCTTGCGCTTCTTTATCATATCCTTTAACCGTATAAAAGCCCTTTTGCTTTTTTAATTCCGAAAGGCTGTTTTGTACTTCTTCATAGCTGCTGTTTTCATATTCTTTATAATATCCGCTAATTCTTTTAGCATTTTCATATTCATCTGCATTTTTATATTCAGAATAAAAAGAAGCTTGTTGCTGTAAAAGATCTGATAGTTCTGTATAATCTTCTATTTGTTTGTCAATTTGCTGCACCTGCGCTTGTTTATCCTGCCCTGTATAATAATCCGCAAGATAATTTTTATAATTCTCCATGCGCTTCATCATTTTGGGTAAAGAATTTATAGTTTTCTGCATCGTTTGGGGATCTTGCCAATTGTTAAAAACATTTTGTATCTCTGTTAATAGATTTCCATTATCTCTTTCTAAAGTATAAATCTGAGCACTATTTAACAATTTTTTGCCCTGCACGGTTTTTTTTATATCTTCATACGAAATCCCTTGCGCTACCTGTTTACTTTTTTGTTCTCTATCCGCTTGAACCTGTTTTTTAATGTCCTCATAACTTAATGCCGCCATACAACTTCTCCTTAAATCCCATAGTATTCAAGTAACGAAACTACCTCAGCCGCGGTTAGTTTCCCCTGGTTATACCAACTTTGAATTGTTCCATCTATATATTCTGCATAAGTATTATAATTTCTTAAACTTCCATTTGTAGATGCTCGTTTTCTTTTAAGAAATTCATTTTGAGTCAAAACAGATGACCGGAATAATGTTGACGTTGTATACCCCAATTTTTCCAATACGGCTGCATCAGATGCATCATAACCATATGTCTGCTTATAATTCTCCACAAATGCTGTTTTTGTCGCAAAAGGAATTTCCGAATCTGAAAGCGTTTCTATCAATTTCTGCCTTGCTGCAATCTTTGCCGCCAAATTATCATTATTTACTTGTATTTGTTTTATCTGTGCCTCATACGCTGCCTTCTGCCGTTCAGTTTCATTTTCAACCTCATTATTATAAACATCTACGGCCTGACTGCGTGCATTCTGTGCATAATTTGATCGAATTCCCTCTGCTGCTGCCAGCTTTCCTGTATCAAGTTCGGTCATCTTTGCCGTCATAGCCCGTGCCAGCGAATCTACCGCCTTCTGCCGGGCAAGATTAATTTTTGTATTATTGTTGGCATAAGAAAGCTGTGTTGCCGTCTGCTGGGTGCGGTTCAAGCCTGAATCAGTTAATCCCAAATTCGCCATATTCTCGGCAATCTGTCTTTCATTAATAAGCTTTTGTACTGCATTTTCATCAATCTGATTCTGATAAGTGCTTTTAGCTTCTTCTATCTGCGCGTTATAAGAATCTGAAACCATCTGTTTCTGAGCATCATACATTTGATCGGAAGCGGATATATCCGCTTCTTTTTGGGCTTTCGACGCCTCTTCAATCTCTTTTAAAATCTCTTCATAACTTCTTACGCTCATTTTGCGCCTCCTAAAACCGTGTATTGCAGAGATATCGCATCTATCGCCATCATGCCCTCGCTCTCAAATCGGATTCCAAACCGCACATTTACCCGTGAATATGGCCGAAATTGTTGATTATGCAGATATTGCACCGAATACTCCTCTGCTTCGCTTTCGTTGAATGTAATTGTGCTTTCGTCTTCCGTATTGGATTCTGTAATAAATTTTACGGAAACGGGTATACCGCCGTTATTCCCAAACGTTACATTTACCATAGGAATATTTTTCAAAAATGCCGGCTGATGAAAATCAAATAATTTCGTTTGCGCCAGAGAGTGAATACTGTTCCGATAGAGAACTACCTGCCACAAAGACGGATCATAGTCTCCCGCGGATTCCGGATATTCGCCTGTATACTCCAGCCTGTTCACCTCGTCCACTGCTCCGTTTCCGTCAATATAAAACATATTCACCACCGCCCGTTGCAGCCCTACAAAAGTTCCAAGCCATGCATATTCCAACATATAAATAATACTTCCAATAGCAATAACAGACATCGGTTCGATCGGAAGTTCCCAGTAATACCACGGGATCAGCATATTGGCATCTTCACTTTTAGAATATGACGAAACATAATGATACCCGTATGTATTATAATCCATTACATATACATGCTGGCCTACGAACAGTAAATACCGGCCTTCCCAATCCGCTGAATGTGCTTTCCGCAATTCATTTACCGGTTCTGTGCGCAGCTTTCGTTCGATCATCTGTGATATCTCAAAAACATTTCTTTCGCTGTATTGATTCTGCGAGGTTAATGTATACACTCTGCCGCTGCTGTCAGCCCATACAAGCCGGTTCCGGCAAAGCTGCACGCTTCCGGGACAATCGCAGCCAATACCTGCATGGATCTGTACCATCGGAAAATACGCCAGCTGTGCAGACAGATCGACTGCACTTTGATGGATTAATTCCTCCGCCGTCACACTGCCTGCCTGATACTGCGTAGAATAGATCTCCCGTTCTTTGAAAATAATAAGGCTCTCGCCCTGCCGGCCGAACGCCGTTACTGCCTGTGCCTTATCTCCCACATAAGTATAATTATTTTCAGAAAAATATAGCGGGTTATTTAAATCGCTCCACACTACAAGCGCCTTTTCTTTTTCATCCGTATTACCGCCTAAAAACAGCCTGCTACCGCCGTTGATACCTAACGACGTATTTCCATACCACACAGTCTGTGTCATGTTCGTCACTTTGGCCCAGTTATCATCGGAATTAGGGCACGGTGCGGTAATCACCATATTATTGTATACATACTCGTCTTCCGTAATATCTGCCGGCGCGGTGGAAGATGTGCTGTTGCTGAAATATAATAAATTCCCCTCTATATGCATATATAACCCATCTCCCGGGCTGGTTTGCTCAACCACATTTCCACTGCCTATCTCTACTGTATGTACATATTTTGTACCGGTCTTATCTGTAATTTCTACGGTTACCGTCTTACCGCCTGTCCAGAATTCCATATTAGTAATACTATATAATAGAGAATACCTCATTTTTGTATAGGCCTTTCCGTCCGGGTAATTGTATCGTTCTGCGTCCTCGCTGATATCATAGGTAGAATACACCATCCGATAATATCTGCCAATCAGGTTATATCCCTCTGCCATCGTTCCCCCGCGCAGCATAAGTTCTCCCTGTGATTCATACGTGCTGCCCCTGTTCGGCCGGCAATTTGTAAGAATCACCGGGATATAGAGGTTTGTATCAGATAATTTTGTTATCGCTCCATAGATTCCTTCTCCAAGACGCGCAATTTTATAAATTTCATTTCTGAAATGATAATCCGGCGACATATCTGATGTTTCGTACCGCACATAACAATAGATATCCCCGTTATGCTGCACAGCAAGACACTTCAAGTTATAATAACTGCCAAGTTCAATTGTGCCTAAGGAAATAACCGAAAGCGCAGTATTATCAATATATCGGAGAGAAATTTTCTGCGCAATACTGTATTCCGATTCAGACTGTGCTTTATCCTGACTGATAACCGTGACTTCCAGAACATGCATAACGTTATTGATTACCGCACTGTTTGCCGGATTCATTGATACTGTGATGTTTCCGACGCTAGTAGAAACAAATTCCTCCATTTTTTCTCTGTCCGCATTAGATTTTACTGCCGGGCGCGTCTTTAAAAGCCCGTCCTTATACCACATATTTACGCTCTCAGTCATTTGGTTATCCTGAATTAATGATATTCCATCCCGCAGATTGATCCCCCCGGAAAGCTCCGGAATATTCAACATATAGGAAGCTTTTTTTGAAATTTTAGGTAACATAGTTTTTTACACCTCTCATACCGAAGGAATCGCGTCTGTAATCGTTCCCGGTTCAGCCAAAACTTTCCGTTTCAAATTATATAGCTGGGAAAAATACCGTTGATTTTCTCCGTCACCTATTGCCTGTGCAATAAACGCCGCGACTCCATAGGGCATCACGTCAAAAATCGCTCTTTCAGATAAATCTATTTCATCAGAAAATCCTTCCATTTCTTTAAATCCCTCTGCCCGATTGATATAAAACAGATCTGAATAAATAAAATTCAGCGCATTTTTAGCCGTTGCCTGAAATCTGGGGTCATTGGTATTTCCGTTCATATCATTATATCCTAAAAGAAAAATTGCTTTTGCTATCATTTGTTCTCCGGTCATTGTATTGCCTCCATTTCGCTCATCATCTGCTGAAGCAATTGTTGTTGTTCCTCCGGCGGCATCTGCTCGAATGCCGCATACTGCTCGGGATACTGCTGCGCAAACTGCGCAACCATCTCCTGCTGACTTAATTGAGCCTGTTGCGCTTGCTGTTTCATCTCATCAATAAGCCCCGTAATATCGGGAATCGTGTTTTTCGGTATCCGTTCAAGATATTGCTGCGGCGTAATAATCCCCATCTGCAGCAAGTTTCCCAAAGAAGATACCACAACTGCCTCGCCCCAAAGCGTGGATGCGCCCACATCAACCCTTGCATTGACAACAAGGTTTTTATACCGTTTCGCATCAAACGGCATATACCGGGTTCCGTTTTTATCCTGTATCTTCAGCGGCCGGTTATCATACATATTCAGCCAAAAATCCGCCCATATACGGGCTACATCTTCAATTGTACTGTAAAACCGATTCTGATATACCTGCATCGGCTGTAGAGCTGCTTCCCGCATGGCAATAATTGCAGAAGCATTATCCGGCCGAATGTTTCCCAGTGCCGCGTCATTGGCGCCACTGTCACTAAGCGTATTATTTGCAATATCTGCCACTATATTTTGGAACTGCGCTGAAAACTGTGGAGGATGTACATAGCCAATCGCCCGCTGCACATCATACTCCTGCCCTGCACTGATACGTAAAACTTGTCCCGGATCATTTGTAACCATATCGTGTACTAAATCGGTATTGACTATCGTTTTAGGCATGCCAGTCATCATCGCCGCCCATACCGCTGCACTAAGAGCCCTATTAATTGCTATTTGATTGGGAATAAGATAGGTAATCTCGCTGTCCCCATAACCGCAGGAAAACCGCCGTTCCCAAACAAATTTTGCAAGGGGATAGAGACGAATCCCCAGATCCCATTCTCCACGCACCACAGCGTTTTCCGTAACTCGAATTGCTTTTACGCGATACGTATGAGCCGCGGAATCGTACTCTCTCCAGAATTTTGTAAGCACAGTTACACGGGTACTGTCAGCAGGTTCCTGTTCTCCCCAGTCACCAGCATTGATGTCATACGTCTCGTTGGAATCCGTACTGATATCGCCCGGCTCTCTGTTTGCCTTTGCTTCTCTTTTAACCTCTTCTATCGGTTTTCGCTGTGAAATTGTAATATATGGCTGAGATTGAATATCATCGTTATTGGGATCGCCCAAATTCACATTGACTACATTCAACACTTCACAGTTAATATCACCGCGGATCGGCTGTGTTTGTTCGCTATCTGCAAATAGGCCTGTTTCTACTGAAGGATCCCAATAGGTATATAAAAAGGCCGTACCGCTAATATACGCGCTTTTGGCCAGTTGTTCCGTTTTATCATTGAGTTTTACCCGCTCGGCAGTTATGTGCTGATACTCTGAAAGAGCTTCCATAACTACTGCAATTTCGGCAGGTGTCGGTGTGGTATCCGCGATATTCCCCTGATACATGTTTTCCTGAACCTGTTGTTTTTCAATATCCATATCTGTCGTATCGGGAACGCCGTCGGCGGAGTAATTCACCGCAACAGGCGCTGCGCAGATAGCAGATATCTTATATTCTCCGATGCGTTTAAGAATATTCCTGCGCACCAGGGGACGGGTATTCCCCGCCTGTACGCCATGCCACTGATCCCCTACATAAAACCGTTCGTTCATGCGGGATTGCTCATAAATTCCCCTATCACCAATCGAACTTTTATAATCATGCGCTGCTCTGTATTCATCAAAAATTTCATTTGGTTTCTTTTTGATTTCCATTTGCGGCTCCCTTCTTTGCCCTTATCGGCCTGGGCTGCTCCGTTTTCTCTTTAAATCCAAGTTTCTTTAATCGTTCAATTTTCATATAGTCATCTGTTATAACAATTTCATTGCCGAACTCACTGATAAGCTTCATAAACTTCCTCCCTATATACGAACAGACGGGGCGCAAAGCGCCCCCTGTCCCTTACACATCAAGATTATGTTTCCGATAACGCCGCATAGATATGATTCAACCGGCTCTTTTTTACAAAGATATCATAATACAATCTGTACTGAAAAAGATACGCATCCGCGCCCAGATTCTGGTCAGGTGTAAAAATGCGCAGTTTCTCCGTTTTCTTCACAAGCTTTGCGCCCATCTTGGGCATTACAAGCATATGGATCGTTTTTGCTTCCGGTGCAGCACTAAATCCGCCAGCCGTTGCAGATTCACCCGCATCAAAAGTATACGACGTTTTCATCCTGTTTGCCGCAACTGGAATCAAAGCCACACCGTTGAGACTTTTTACCTTGGTATTAATTTCGCCCTTTTTAAAATCCGAAATAACAATTTGACGGGAAATTTCAGAAGAAGTCATCAGAGCCGCATATGCCGAAGGTTCCAAAAATGCTACAATGTCTTCATCAAAGCCTGTTTCTGCCTGAACATTATTGATTAGGGTATTGAGCTGTGCATATACGGTTGAATCCGCATATGTAACCGTATGTGATTTTGTCGACGCCACGCCTGCAAGCTTTGAAAGGTTATAGGCATCCATTTCGGGGGCTACTTCTGTACGAATAAATTCTTTCAGTACGTTGCCCGCCAAATTTGCAATTCCCGTCTCGTCCATATCCATACGGTCAATTTGGAACTCACGGCCGCGATCTTTTGATAGCGTATAGCTTGTCTGAGAAATCGTCGTTTTCCCCTGCGGGAATCCATTGTCTTTGTCGTAATCGCCCAGACCGATAAACTCAATATCTGGCATAACAACCGTGTGGGCTCCTACAAAATTAGCTTTTAGGGAGGAATCCTCAAAAAAGCCGGTGGTTGATTTCTGTATAATTTCCTTATCCAGTTCTGATGCGTATTTCGATGCGTATGCAATTGAATTAAGTGCCATATTTTATTTCTCCTTTTTATATTCATGATTTCAGGCCCTTTAAGAATGCCGACATAAGCGGATCATCGTTTTCCCCTGCCGGATCCATCTTTCCGGCAGACGCTTTATTCGCAGCAGCCTCGGCCTGTTTGGCTGCCGATGTTTTCCTTTCTTCGCGATGCTGATGCAGCAGATAAGCCGTTATCAAATCCTTACCGTCTGCTGCCGCCTGTTTTACTTCCTTGGGCAGCTCAGCAAAATTCTGTAACTCGGGAAATTCTTTTTGTAATCTTACAAACGCATCTGCAAGTCTTCCTTCAAGAGTTTCTCTTGCCTGTTTTTCTGCTGCTTCCTCGGCGATTTTTCGTTGGCTTTCGGCTTTTTCATACTTAGCCTTATTCTCCGTCCGGTATCGCTCCATCATCATTTCTATTACTTCTGTATCATCTCCGTACTTTTCTTCAAGTCCCCGACGATACATGGCTTCTCCCTGGTTAATATATTCTTTAACCAATTCTGACGCCGTTTTGCCGTTTATAGCGGCCAGATAAGACAGTTCATCCAGCATAGGTGCAATATTATCATATTTCAATCCTTTTTGAGCATATGTAATTGCTTCCTCGCGTGTCAGCTCCCGGTCCTGATGATTGAACCGTACTTTAATCCCCTGATCTGTCTGTTCTTGTTCTTCCGTTTCCGTGACTTCTGCTTCCGCCTGTGATGCAGCTTCTGCCTCTGTCTCTTCTACGGGGGCTTCCTCTTGCTCTGTCTGCATGGTGACATCCATTGCTTCGGTATTTTCCATTGATACACTCCTTCTCCCCTTGGTACGAGGATATATTATTTATTAACCTGTTTATAGGTCAACATCATTATTTTGTGGATCCCCTGTATAGCTCCAAAAATTTTCAAGTTCTCTCCGCTGTTTCTCTGCCTGTCTCTTTTCTTCCTCCGTCATTAACTTAGGTATAACGACAGGGCACTTATGTTTTTTTGCATAAAAAAAGCTGACAGCCGCACTGGCAGCGCAGCTCATCAGCCATAAAAGCATTAAAACTACTATTTCTAAAACTATCAAAACCATTCTCCTTTCATATCCTCCGGTGTGACGCCGTGTTTGATGTTATAATATTCCTCCGGTGTCAGTCTCCGCTTTACACCTGGATTCTGAGGAACAAAAAAGCGCACGTCATAAAAGGCGTAACGCATAGCATCCATCAAATGGTTGTTCATATCCTCCGGTTCATTCAATCCTTGTTCATTTTTATCTTTTTTATAACAATACGACGATAATTCCGCAATCGTATTTTTACAGCGCGGATGCACAAAGATTCTATACTCCTGCAGCGCCATAATTCCATTCATAATGCTGTCACGGCCTTTTACCGAAGGCTGTATCCTTTGAATGCCAAGGCGCCGTAAATCATCATTTGATTTTGGCTCAGCCGCGTCCGCACGGATACGCTCTTTTGCATATCCCTTGCGCAAAATCATATCCGCAATATCACTGTTGAGCATTTTCACCTCATAATGCTCATCAAAAATATATAACTCTTTTGTTATAGGGTTCGCCATATAAGCAATAAAAGCTGTAGGGTCATTTGTATACCCATAATCAAGACCAAAAAATGCCCTATACTGCCAAGAATAATCGATTTGATTCCCTTCTGCATCCTCACCGATGCCAAGCCGTTCTTTATCAAAAGAAAGAACTTCCCAATTCTCAAAAATTAGGCCCTCTGCAATTCCCCAGTTTCCTAATCCCGCTACCTCATATTTTCGCGGGTTTTCCCGCTTCATACGCGCAAATACCGCGCTATCCGTTTCATCTAAAAACTCATTACACTGATAATTTGTCGTAAACGTTTGCGTCATATCGTCTGTTTTATCAAAAAACCGGCGTTTCAGCCAATGGTCTGCACTCCAGGGATTGAACGTAAGCGTTGTTTGCTTGAATAGTTCTTTCGGTGTATTCCCTCGTGGAACCGACATATCCAGTTTGTCAAAATCTGCCTCGGATTTTATTTCATACGCTTCCTCAACCCACACCCAGCAAAGATATCCTTTGGCCACCGTTGTCGATGCCAGTTTTAACACATCATCAAATCCCCGAAATAAAATCCTCTGTCCAGTTGGTTTATAGATCATTTCCATCGGTGACACTGTATTTTGCCATAAATGAGAAACGCCCAGCTGTTCTTGTGCCCATTTCAACTGAGCAAAAGTGGAATCTCGGTGCGTATTGTATACAGCCCTGACAACAAGTAAATTGCTTTGCGGATATTTCATCAAACGGTAAATATAATTTAAGGCGGTTGTTGTGCTCTTTTTGGAGCCTTTCCCGCCTTTAAGAACCCGATACCGCTTTTCGCAGTGCCAAAACGCACCGTATCCCTTACCAATGATATCCGGCAGGTACACTTTACTCTTCAATTTCGTCATCTCCGGCAATAAACACCACGCCTCCGTTTACATTGACGTTTGTATTATCAATAAAGCCGCCGGCCGCTCTTGCGCGCAATTCTGAAGCTTTTAAGCGATGCTGCATATCGGTATATTCATCATTCATCACACGCGTCCAAAATTGATTGATATCATTCATGGATGCTATATTCTCTTTATCAAGTACTTCCTCACGGTCTTTAATGTATTCACCAAGCTTTTTCACGTTTTCCGAACCGATATTCTCAAATGAATGCTTATTCTTTGCATTATATCCGGCAAGCTCTGCCGCTTCTCTCGCCGTTTTTCCCTGCTTGTAATAATCAATCCATTTCCGCTGTTTATCTGATAATTTATTAATATACTTCGGCATTATTCCTCACTTCCTCTTTTGATATAAAAATACCACCGCTTGCATGAAGACATGCGAGCGGTGGAACTTGTATATTTCCTATGATACTATTATAGCACACACCCTTGGGACATTGCGGACATTTTAATGTTCTTTTAAATATTTCCTCATTTTTCTTGCAGGCGTCTTTCTACACATAAACAGCTTATCCCCAATCTCTTCCCAGCTTTTCAATTCTATAAACCGCATTATCATAATACTGCGCACCTCTGCATCCTGTACCCCGTCAATATACCGATGGATCTTGCTGCTCTCTTTTATGCGTTTCTCCCGCGCCCGCTGCAACTGTTTTTGCAGCGTTGCTCTCTTTAACGCAATTGCCGCTGTTTTATCCCCTATATCCGTTCCGTGCGGCATCCCGTCAAGAACAACGCTCCCAAGCCCCGCATCCTCCGGAAGTTCTTCAAGCAGTGCGGAAAGCGATTCTATTTCCTTTTCTATGTAATACAGCCCGTTTAACTCCCGTTCTGTCATTCCGTCACCGCTTCTTTCCTATCAACGACATCGCAATTAAGGTTATGCATATAATCGCTGTTATCGTTACCGCTGTATTCATTCTTTGTCCTCCTGCTCTTCCGATTCTTTTTCTTTACTGATACATTTTCCTTTAGGGCAGACATCCCCAGGAAACATACATACAAACCGATCTCCATCCCGAAACCGCCAAACACAATGTTCCGCTGTACAGTAATATTTCATCCTCTCGCCTCCATAAATTTCATCGCCTTGTATTTTCCATACGTTAAATGCGTGCCATGCACCCGGTTATATTCGTTTAATTCTCGGATCGTCTGATCCAACGTGCTTTTTCTCGTCTGATGTGTAGCCTTCCACGCATTCTTAACTTCTGTGCTTCTCTTCCTCTTACACTCCTCAGAGCAGCAGCGCACGTTGTGCCGCTCCGTTTCAAACTCCCTGCCGCATACAATACAGCATTTTTTATATACCTTCACTGTTGCCTGTGCTCCCGTCGGCATTGCTCACACCTCCATTTTTATTTGATTATCCTCTGAAATCTGCCTTTCTTTTCTCGGTCTGTATCCGTTTTTATTAACCTGTAAGGCATCCATAGGATTTAACTCAAATTCCCTACATTTATTTGTGCGGCATATTTCCCGATCGGTAAACGTCCATTTCTTTTTTGTGCAATAGTTCGCATCCCCGCATACCATGTAAGCGCAATATCTACAGTAATGTGCCATTGCATATCCTCTCTTTCAATGTCTTTTCCGCATCCTTTTTGCTGAAAAAGATTACTTTCCCTATATCCCAACTGTTATAACAATCTTCCATGTTGATTTCAAACATATATTCACCTTCGGGCAATGGCGTATATATAATACTTTCTATTCTTGTTTCGTTCACCAAAGATTCCGTAATATCATATAAAATATCTCCCACGGTAAATGGAAATTTTATTTTTTCAGTCATTCCTGCTCACGCTTTCGTCTATCTCTTCATACTCACTCTGAAAATATATACAATCCTCCTGGTTTTCATAAGTGCATTCTTTTGCGCAATGCGGGCAATTGTGATTGTAACAATCACCCCAAAATCCATCATAGTATTTACATTTCATTTTGCTTTCCCTCCGTCCATCTTCGCCCCGCAAATTGGGCAATAATCTGTTTCTTTGTCTAACCCTATCCTGTTTGCACAGTTTGAGCACCTAAATACATTTCCCATTTTGTCCGTACCGATATATTTCCACTCTCCATGCATCACCGGCGCAACGTCGGCAGCGGGTGCACTATCAATTTCTCCGATAAGATCATCAACCCAGCACACCCTGCATTTTGTGTGATTATAATCTTTCTTTTCTGATTCACAAGGTTTGCAGTATCGTTCTTCAAGGTCTGCAATTAGTACTTCTTTATCTATGTATTCAGCCATTGCTTTCTGCCTCCATTTCAACATAGCACCAGCTTTGTGGTGGTCTTTTAAAAAAACAATCAGCGTTTTTACATTCGTGGCAATCTCTTTTTGCAAGTCCTAAATCGGCATACCAACAATCACGGTTTATTTTCTTAAACTCGCTCAACTCTTTCGGCTTATCATAGATTTTTAGGTCTGATATGTGCCAAAAGTACGCCTTATAATCTTCATCGCCAAAATAAGAAACTATATCGTCAACCGTTAAGCACCCCTTATTTTCCATTATTTTTATCGCTTTATCTTCGTTCATTGGCATAACGCTTCCCGGAGGTGCAACCGAATAAGCCCATTCACTATCAGAAAAAGAAAAGTAATCAATCTTATCACACACAAACTCGCCTATGACTTTGCCATTGCAAATGTATGTTTTCTTTTCTGTTTCGTCATAATTCAAAAACATATCTATATGTATATCTTTAAATTTCGTGCAGTAAATATAGCACTTAAACGGTGTTTCTATCTTCGGCCTGCTCTTCCGCACCTCTATGGTCTTTTTACCATTTGCTATCAGCTCGCACCATTTCGGTTTTATGCTTATCATTACTGCTTTAATCATTGCTTTCTGCCTCCTGTTCAAGCCATATCAGCCATGCATCTCAAATCTTAAATAACGAGATCTGTCTTTGCTGGTTTTCTATGTATACGTCTACCTTTTCGTTTATTTCCTCGAATGGAACTCCATATTTGAACCCTCTGGACACAGTGTTTTTTTCCCTCGATAATACTTCAAGCTCGTTCCATTTCCCCGGATCTGTTTGTTTTAACGCAGCAAGCTCCGCTATTGATTGATTGGGGCAAAACCAGCACCCACCCCGCTTCCTTCCTTCGGTATATGTGGGGGATAGCAATCCATACTCGGCACATTTCATTTTTGCGTCATTCTGCGTTTTCTTTTGCTGTTCAAGCAAAGAAATCTGATCTTTTCGGTTATGAACCCTATCAAGCCGTTTAGGTTCATCAAAACATATCCCAACATATTCTTTTATTTCGTACCGTCTTTTAAAAGGAGCCAAGTATTGTTTAATTGGCCTTACTTTTTCCTGCTGAAAAACGCACGCCCCACCAATTAAAAATCCATAGTATTTTCCGATATGCTCCGGGTGCTTCTCGCTTTTTTCCCGTATTTTCCAAAAATAATATAAATAATCTTTATCCGATGAAACAATCTTTACAGGATATCCCCAGCTTTCAAAAATTGGTTTTGCCGTATTTTTAATCCAGTCTATAACATCAGATCGCTCTGCATATATCCCCCGTTCTTTATCAAAAAATGGTATGGAAATAATGATTAAATCAATAGGTAAGCCCAACTCATGCGCAAGAATGATTGTCGCTGTAGAATCCTTCCCTCCACTCCACGAAACAACATGATATGGTTGTTTATCCATGCTATACCTCCCGCACCTCTATTCCATGAACCTGCAACATTAACTTCCGCTTTAGCACATATTCTTTTGTCCTGTATCCCTTTACATCCTCCACCACGGTTTTTCCGTTATCCTCATACACAAAATCCGCGATGTAATGGCACGCCCGTTCTACCGTCTTCCCGTCCTTCTTCTGCGCCGGTATCAGCTCGTATCGTACCTGCCGCTGTAAGTTATGTATCGCCCCGGAACGTTCCAGCAGCTTCAATTCCGCATACCGATTTGCTTCTTTCTTAGAATCAAAGGTGATTCCATCCAGCTCCGTCTTTTTTGCGTGATATTTCATCCCTGTTCCCTCATCCTGTAGTTTTTCGATATATCCCGCCCGATGCTTATCTTGTATACGCCGGCACGCTCGAATATCCGGCTGATAGTCGCCTCATCAAACCGCAGCGCCTCCTGTATCGGATATTCACTCGACAGAATCGTGCGCTTGCTCTTATCCAGCATTCGGTTATTCAGCAGTTCAAACGCAATGTTCATATCGCCCTGCGTCGGCTCCCCGCCGTTTGTTGTTTTCAGAAAATCATCGATATACAGCACCTCTGCCGCTTTCAGCTCGTCCATCTCTTTTTGGTATTCCATTTCCGTCACACTTGCTTTCAGCTTCACCACTTCATCTCGCCACAGCATATACCGGCATTCTTTTCCCTGCTTGATAAGCTTGCCGCATATAGCCGTGCAGATAAACGTTTTCCCGCAACCTGGCTGTCCGCCTATGTAAAACCACCTGGCATTCTCATCTGTGCAAAAGCTATATGCCTTGCTCTTCATCTCCATCTGCCACGCTTCCTGAGTTTCAAAATTCTCAAGCTTACATTCCTTCAGCGCTTCAAACAATCCGCTTTTTATCGCTCGCTTAATCGTCCTGCGGCGCTTCATGCATTCGCACTCTTTTACTGTCAGATACTTTTCATCCCGAACAAAGTACACCTCGCCTTTATTCCGGCATACCTTGCATTCTATTCCGTCTTGCTTCTGCAAATCGCCCTCGGCTTCATTCAATCTCCTGCACTGCTTCTCTGTCAAAGTCATAGATTTATTACCCCCTTTACATGGCTGTAATCAACATTCGGCGGCTTTCCCTTTTTTTCAAACTGATTGATTGGGTAAAAAGCCTGCCAGCCCCGGCAGATAACCTCTTTCAGGTATTCCTTTACGCCCATATGGCTCTCCTGCGCCATTGTATTAAGCTTATCGATATTCAGCCTAACCGCATAATCCGTCATGGCCGCTCGCTTTGCTTTCCGCACTTTCAGCCATTCGCCCAACAGGGAAAGTGTTTCCTCGTCCCCGGTATATTCCCGCAGGATCGCGTCAAAACTCCCGCTTTCTTTCTTACTTTCTTTTTTATTACCGTTAGGTAATAAATCTTTATCGTTTATCGTATATCGTATATCGGCTTGTTTTGCTTGTTTTAATTCAACCAAATCAACCTTTGCTTGTTTTGCTTGTTTTTGGTTGTTTTTCTTCGCGTTTTGATTTCCCTTAGGCGCTCCGCCTTTGGCTCCTGCTTCTCTCCGCTTATTGCACTTTTCTTCGTATTTTTCCCTGTCAATATCAAGAAATTTTTTAAGGAACTTAAAGGCTATTGCCGCTTGTTTTGACAGTTGTGGAATGGTTCCATATTCGCAGTATTCAAACATAGCCATCAACACCTGTCCTTTATCCTTATCCGAAAGCTCCTCCAGTGGTTCCTTAAAATCATAATAAAGAACAAAGCTTTTCTTCTCACCCATTCTCTTCTTCCCACTCTTTCAGTATCTTTTTACAGGCTTTTGCGTTTTTCGCCGCTTCTTTGCTTCGTTTTTCTTCCTGTTTTACATATCGTTCAAGGAATTGCTTTCCTTCCTTTGTTGCAATAAAATATCCGTTTCCGTCTGAAAGATTGACTATCGGGATCTTCTCCTCTATCCGCTTTTTCGCTATCTCTACCCGCATGGATCGATCATCCTTCCCGGATAATCTTTTCAATTTCAGCCGTGATATAGCGTTCTCATGCCCATACGGGATATAATCAACAATGTTCATCTTTTCTCCCCCTTAAAATGGCAAATCGTCTTCTTCTGCCGGCTGCATTTCTTCTCTGAACGGAGTACTTACCATTCGGGCGGCGCCATCGTTATCACCCGAATCAGACTTTCCAAGGAATTGCACCTCGTCGGCCACAATTTCAGTCACATACCGTTTAGATCCGTCTGGAGCGTCATAAGAACGTGTTTGGACTGAACCGCACACAGCTGCCTGACTGCCCTTATGCAGATATTTCGCGCAGCTGTCCGCCTGTCCACGCCATACAACAATCGGAATGAAATCCGCTTGCTGCTGACCTTCCTGCTTAAATCTGCGCTCTACCGCCAGCGTAAACGTGCACACGCTGATTCCGCTTGTTGTCGCCCGCAATTCCGGCTCTTTTGTCAGCCGGCCTATAAGCATTGCTCTGTTCATTTGCTTTCATCTCCTATAAATAATTCTTTCCGAAGATTTGTATAAACTCTTCGATCGTCCATCCGTTCCTTTGCATCAGCATTTTTTGTCCGTATTGTTTCACTTTTCTATCCGTCTGTGCGTTTTGGTGCACGCTGTCTTTCCCAAAGATATGGCAGCTGTCATGACAAAGATATATCACTGCTCCGTACTTTTCACTTTTCTTCCGGTTGGCTCCGTTAAATATATGGTGCCTGTCCAACGGATCCCCGTTTCCGTTCCGGCCGCAAAGAAAACATTCTTTCTCTTCCCACGCTTCCATCATTCCTTCTCTCCCCACAGACTAATCATCTTAGCGATCTGTTCCGGCGTTCTCGTTTCTATATTAAAATCCTTGCACTCACAGATGATGTTATCAATCAACAGTGACATTTGCTTTTTGTCAAAGCTTGAAGATCCTTTAAAACGGTCTATCCACGTGTAGCCTTTATGTTCGGTGGATTCTCCCACAACATCCGCATACCAGCCAAGGCCGCCTCTTTTCCACACCTTTATCTCTTCCTCAACCTCTGCCGTCTTTACAAGCACTTTGGACGGCTTTTGCGGGATATCCCTTATCTGTTCCCGGTAGATATCTTCTTTCGGTATTTCCAGTTCTCTTGCGAGCTTTTCAAGCAGCGTCCAGCAGTAGCGGTTGGCATCGTTTGTGCGCTTCTCATACTCGCGTTCAAAGCTTAATACATTTGCTTTCTTCTCCTCGATGCTTTGGCAGGCCTGTCCCGCTGTCCGCTTATCCTTAACCTTCACACTCAGCCAGCAGCCTTCCGCGTCCTGCTGCCATTTTGCTTTCTCAAATGTTACCGTCATAGCTGCTCCAGCTGCTTGATCAGCTTGTCCGCGTCCAAAGTCTTTAATTCAGACGTCTTTTCCGCTCCGAACGGCTTCATGTATACTTTCAGCTGTTCCTTTGCTCCTGTATCCCACAGCTGTTTTGCAAGATCACAGATGCGCCTGCACTGTTCCTTTGTTGCATTTTCCTCGAATACGTCCGGCTCGTCCTCTGTTTCCTGATTCTTAATGGCATTGGCTACCTCTTCCGCGCTGGCTACCGATGTATCGATCCCGATTCCGCACATTCCCAGTGCACGGCCTACCGCGCTTGTCTCGCAATTAGAAGTTAAAGTTACAAAACTCCCTTGTTTCATAAACCAAGTATGATTTTCTGTTGTAGGACACCATACAGCTTGCGGCGGCAATTTTCTTTGCTTTAATTCGCTGACACAAGTTTTTGTTGTTTTCTTAATTCCTATGGTATATATAGGTTTAGAACTGTTTTTCATTGTTCTTTCTGTAATAAATGTGGTTGCAATCCCTAACCTGGTACACATCGTTTGAACTGCTTTTACCAATTCAATGTATGTAGAGCTAAACCCTCTTGCACTTCCGTCTGCTAACATCATACTTTCATAACAACCTTTTACATCTTCTATGTCCGCTTTTAACATTGATTTTTCCAAATCTTTATATGTATGTTAATCTCTAAAGAAGAATTAGAAAATGCTATGCACGATGATATTACCGCATGGGATCTTGCCGAACAATTTGATGTTCCAATAGACATGATAAAAAAAGCTATGTGGATTTATTTTAAAAAGGAAATTGCGTGATGAATAATAACGGGGATAGCAAGGCTTCCATAAATAAGTTTTTTCTGCTTTCTGTTTTAATTGCAGGCGGTTGTATTACAGTTCATTATACTTTTAAGTTAGGAACTTTAATTTCAACTATTTCAGGACTAATTTGCGTAATATGTTCTTTAGTATTATTGGGTTATTTTATAATGGTTGTAGTTAATCATATCAGAGGATATGAGGACGAGCCTGCCGGAAGCGCCGTTTATGACTATGCACCGTGGCCTCATGTGATTTTATTGATTTGTATTCTTGTGCATTTCTTCTGTAGTTCATGCTTTGCACAGATTATCGGTTTCCACAGGCTGGATATAGAGCCTTTTGGAAGTGTTTGCTGTTATTATGTTGAGGCCGAAAATGAAAGCGGAAAGACTTATGCACTCCCTGCAAAAATCACAATCGACTCTTCTTCCCATGATACTATCGATTCAAACGGTGAAATTAAAATTGTTACGCGAAGAGAATACATTATTAACAATGTATTTTTCTATAATGGAGGATATCTTTATTTTGATGCCGGAAAAGGCTTGTCCGAAGCGGGAGATTTTTTTACTGCAGCTGACCAATCCGGGGAAGTATGGAGAATCAGATTAACCGATAAACGCGCTTTTTCTTATTTTTTTGAAGAAATAAGCGGTCTTACTTTATGGGATTATATAGAATGGATTTCCGTTACGGCTTTAAGTACAATTCTTTTTATCCTATGGGTTCGCTATTATGAAAATCAAAAAAAACAAAAGAACAGTTCGGAGGCGCAATAAAAAAAGGAAAATTAAAAATTTTTTTGTGTGGAAATTATAAAATAAGCAATAATACTATTGACATTTTATTTTATTTGTAATACAATGTATTACGGAAAGGATGTGAATTCTATGACCACTATTTCATTGAGATTAAACGATGCAGATAGTATGCTTATTAAAAAATATGCAGAAATGAACGGAATCAGTATTTCCGATTTGGTACGGCAATCAGTAATAGAGCATATCGAAGACGAAATGGATTTAAAGGCTTACGAAAAGGCAATAGCTGAATTTTATGAGAATCCTGTAACTTATACCCACGACGAAGTAAAAAAAATGCTGGAGCTTGATTGATGAAATACAATGTTGAATATACTGCCGGAGCTATTAAAAATTTAAAAAAGCTTGATAGACATACTCAAGCACTAATCATCGGCTGGATTGAAAAAAACTTAATAAACTGTGAAAATCCCCGTCAGCACGGAAAAAGCTTAACCGCAAACCGAAGCGGACAATGGAGATACCGAGTAGGCGATTACAGGCTAATTTGCGAAATTGAAGATGATAAAATTGTAATCCTTATATTAAGCATTGGGCACAGACGCGAAATTTACAATTAAAAAAACGCTCTCTTCGGCGCTACCAACACCAAAGAGAGCTTGGAACCAAATCCCCCAACCACAGGCGATATGGCTTTGTGTTATTATACTACATGTCGCCTTTTTTATCAACAAAAAAAAGAAAGGCGGTATTTTTATGCCAATTTACAAGCAAAACAAGAAAAAAGACGGTAAGCAGCAATACCGGGTGATCGTAAACTATACCGACAGAACCGGCCAATACCGGCAGAAAACCAAAACAATATACGGTGCCGCCGAAGCTGCCGATCTGGAACGCCGGATGCAGCTGCAAATCTCTCAAACCGTTCCGGATGCGTCCATTACGCTTAATGAGTTATTTTCTGAATACATAGCCGCAAAAAGGCATGATGTGCGTGAATCTACACTGGATAAATCAATTCGCATTCTTAAATGTCACGTTCTGCCCCATATCGGAGAAATAAAGCTTCAGGACTTAAACTCCAAACGGTTGCAGCAATGGAAAAATATTATTGCCGCGTATGATTTAGCCGTTAAAACAAAAAACAATATCTTCACCGAGCTTCGCACTATGCTCAATTATGCCGTTAAAATGGAATATATTACTCGCAATCCGCTTATAATCATCGGTGCGTTTAAAGATACGGAGGATTTCTCCAAGCCGCAGGACAAATTGCACTATTATACTGTCGAGCAATTCAAGCAGTTTATCGATGCGGCACACAACAACTGCCATTCCCTATATGAATACGGATACTATGTGTTTTTTAATATCGCGTTTTACACCGGTATGCGCAAGGGAGAGATCAACGCGCTGAAATGGTCTGACGTTGAAAATAACATTATCCATGTGCGCCGGAGCGTGAACCAAAAATCCAAGGGAAAGCCCGTTGTGGAAACGCCGCCTAAAAACAAATCGTCGTACAGGGATTTGCAGGCGCCAAAGCAGCTTTTAGATATCCTTGCCGAACACAAGAAAAGGCAAATGCAAGAAAGGACTTTTTCGGACGATTTCCGGGTCTGCGGCGGCATCAAGTGCCTTTCAGATACCGGCATATCCAACGCAAACATAAAATTTGCTAATGCTGCCAGTCTGCCGCATATACGCGTTCATGATTTCCGCCATACCCACGCAACGCTGCTGATAAATGAGGGGATCAATATTCAGGAGATCGCGCGCAGGTTAGGCCACTCAAACGTAGAAATTACCTGGTCAACTTATGCGCATTTATACCCGCGCGAAGAAGAACGAGCAATTAAAATTTTAGAAAATATTTAGCCTGTTTTTTGCATGAATTTTGCATGAATAAATCAAAATAAAGATTTTTTGTGTTATTCATCTGCAAACGAAAAAACTATAAAAACCGCCATGAATACTGGGAAATTCGGATATAAACGCAAGCAAGAAAATAATAAAAAAAGTACCGTAATAGTTCCCCTCGCCTCCACCAAGCAAGAGTCTTGATCCAATATGTGTTCCGGACTCTTTTCTTATTTATCAAAGATATACACGTTTTCAGGTGTATTTTTCAATCTCTCTTTATCTTTAACTTTACCTGTTCCGCCTTCCATTTCTCATATTCTTTCCTGCCTTTTTCGCTCTGGAAAATACTTGAATATCGAGAAGGAAGCATCTTGCCAATGACTCTAATTCATGTTCCGGTATCTTACATTTGCTCATTGCCATACGGCAGCACGACTGTCATTTTGTCGTCAGGTTCTTTCTTTAGATAATCCGTCTCATAGTCAACGCCTTGGGTTTAAGCTTCTTTTTCTGTTTGTTTTAATTGTCATTTTTAC
The DNA here is from genome assembly GCA_905200615.1 of uncultured Selenomonadales bacterium. Classification (GTDB taxonomy): domain Bacteria; phylum Bacillota; class Clostridia; order Christensenellales; family QALW01; genus UMGS1322. Next base: position 42,297 of record CAJKLB010000011.1, read on the forward strand.
CCCCGAATATTAATTATTATCTGCAGATCACCTGCCAGATAAGCAGTATTGACGGCAATATCGCCCCAATCAGTATCCATTTCAGTTTGAGCTTTCACGGTGTCAATAAAATATCTTAAAAACCAACGGCTTACTGTATTCTTTTTTATTTCCCCTATGATTCTTCTCAGTAACGACAAACCATACCAATACTGTATCAGCAGCCCCGGCACTATCGAGTCTATACTTGATCTTTTCTTATCCGCACAATATCAATCTTCTATGTCATATATTGCTTGAAATCTATCGCGCAATCCTCTTTTCTGGTCAAATACTCTGCCGGTATACCGGTACAAATTTTTTATTCTGAACACTTCTATTTACTTACGGAGTTCTTTTTGTTTTACTATCACTTCTTTTATTACACCTTTTTTACAAAAAAAGTCCAGTAAAAACTGGACTTTAGGCTGCGCAAGTTATTTTTTACCCTACTTGTATAGCTTTAAAATTTTACAACTTTTTTATTGAAATTCCTTAGAACAAATCAGAGTGCCATCCTTGGCCAGATATTTAATAATAATCGATTCCGTGGAAGGAACCACCGCTTTCACTTGTGCAAGCGCTGAAGTAAAGGTAGAAGACATAGAGTCTAAGGACTGTTCCAATGCTGGTTTCAAAGCATCTAAATCCTCAAAATCTTGTAAGTATTGATAGATGTATACTAAAGAGTTTTCTTCTGCTTCAACCCTGAAAGTTAGACCCTGTTCCTGAAAAGAAGCCGCCATTTCATCAAACTCGGATTTTATGCTATCGATGTACGATTCTAACGTCATAGACTCTTCAATGGGCTCTGGTGTCGCTGTTTCTGCTTTATCTGTAGGTGTGGCGGTTACTTCAACCTCCGTTGTCGTATCGCCGCAGGCAGCAAAAGAGAGACAGAGCAAAATTATGAAAATAACAGATAGAATTTTTTTCATATTATTTCTCCTATTCAATAAAATTCCTCATTAGTATAATAAAAATACAGTTTTACGTCAAGTATTTTATTATAACAGAGAAGCTTTCTTGATAAAGAAAGCAAGAGAGTGCCGGCAAAGTCAACACTCTCTTGCCGATCGCTGGAAAATCGTTGATTTTCGGACCGCATTCTATCCTCGCCAATACCACCCCACCCTGTGCCTTTGAAACTCCACTTATCAAGCGGTTTTTCTCTTATAAGGAGTTTTGGCGACGTACCGTCGCCGGAAAAACAAAATGCGGCTGAACGCCGCAAAAAAATCAAATTTTAGATTTGTCTACAGTCTGAAGTTTTCTTGACAAAGAAAGCTTTTAAAATCAATGTATTCAGTGCAGAGACAGCAAAAACTGCTGAGCATCCTGTATACTGCCGGAAGCCTGCCGGCACAGAGCTTCGTCAGCTGTGGACACCGCGAAACGGTGTTCGGCAAAGGGCAGCATGGGCAAATCGTTTTCGCCGTCAAACAGTACCGCGGTTTGCTGCGAAAAAATCGAAAATTTTTGCATTACATGGTGCAGAGCTTCTCCCTTATTTGCAATTTTAGGGCAGAATTCTATAAAGGTATCATCACAGAAACAGCAGCGCAAGCCCTGTTTTTCTGCGGTTTGTTCCAACTCGGCGGCAGAATGTCCGTTTTTTATGAAAATCAACTTAAAGATATCACTGCTGAAAAAGAACGGAAGCGCAAGGTGTTCGGCTTTTACCGCATGTGTTTCTTCACGCAAAACAGCAATCGGGGTAATACCGTTATCCAAAGCGGCAACGCATACTGCTTTTGCAGAGGGAACCTCTATTGTATGCTTATGCAGAACACAGTTTCTGTACATAATCTGTGCTCCGTCGTTGCAAATAAAGATCACCTCGCCGGCCGCTGGAGCAAAAATTTTTTTCAGTTGATTGTACGGCCTTCCGCTGGCAACGGCGAATAACATTCCGCGGCTTGTTATACTATGCAGTTTTGTAAAAAACTCCGGCGAAAGCGCCTGATTACTTTGTGTAACAAGCGTTCCGTCATAGTCGGAAACAATGAGGCGATACATGAAATCCTTTCAAAAAAAGACGGAAAATTCCGTCCTTTATTCTTTTACGATTTTTACAAATGATTTTCCGCTTAAGCCCGCGGCATTAGCATCGTCCGTATCCAAATGCATTTCCAGACGAAAATCCTTATGCACACGCACTTGAACATCATAAAAACGGGTTCTCCGCTCACCGATAGCGTCAACGGTTACATAATCATTATCTTTTATACCAAAGCGAGCACCGTCTTCTAAACTCATATGAATATGACGGTTAGCAATAATACAGCCCTCGTTTAAGGTTACCACGCCCTTGGGACCGATGATGGTAATCGGCGCGCTGCCGGAAATTTTTCCGCTTTCTCTTACCGGAGGCTTCACCTTTAAAGTAAAGGAATCCGTTCGGGAAATTTCTACCTGGGAAGCTTTTCGTATCGGGCCTAAAACGCGTACGTTTTCAATCGGTCTTAAAGAAGGGCCTACAATAGTTAAGGTTTCTTTACAGGCATACTGACCCGGCTGGGAAAGATCCTTTAACGGCGTAAGCTCATAGCCTGCGCCAAAGAGGATATCTACATGCTCTCTGGTCAAATGAATATGTCGGTTGGAAACGCCTACCGGAATATCGCCTGTTTCTTGAGAAACATTTGTGTTATATCCGTTCAGTGCTTTAATCACGGCTTCGGTAATTGCAGCAATATTCACATCCATTTTTCTGCTCCTTTAAATAATTCTAAAACTATCGGTCATTACACAGCGGCGTTTACGGGTAAAGCTTCTGGCACTGGTTAAGCCTTCACCGGTGGGGCCTGCAATCGTAAAGGTCGTATGACCTTCGCCGCCGAAGCCGATACCGGCATAACTGGGAGCATTCTTTACAAAAATTGTGGTTTCCACCGCCGAAGCGAATTTCGTAAGGTTATCAATATTTTTAGAATGCATATGCGCGGTATGACGGTTTCCGTGCTCCGCCTTTACCGCCAAATCTACCGCCTCATCAATCGTATCCACTGTTACGATTGGCAATATCGGCATCATCAGTTCCTCCTGAACAAAGGGATGTTCAAAAGGTGCTTCATAGATCAGGCAACGAACATCCGAAGGCAGAGATTTTCCGTTTTCCAGCATGGCATAGATTACGGAAGCGTCCCGACCTACGCATTTGCGGTTCACGGTTTTTTTGATTTTACCGGTTTTCTTATCCGTTACTTCCACTAAAACGATACCGGCCAACTTATCGGCTTCCTCCTTGGTAAGCATATAGGCGCCGTTTTTAAGCATTTCGGTAATTAACTGATCTTTAATGCTTCTGAAAGCAAATACTTCTTTTTCGGCGATACAGGGAAGGTTGTTATCAAAGGTACAGCCATCAATAATATCCTTACCGGCCTTAACAATATCGGCTGTGTCATCTACAATAACCGGCGGATTTCCCGCGCCCGCGCCGATAGCTTTTTTACCGGAAGAAAGAACGGCTTTTACTACACCGGGTCCGCCTGTACATACTAACAGACGAATTGCAGGATGCGCGTACATAATAGAAGCGGATTCTAAAGTAGGCTTATCCATTGAAGCCACTAAAACTTTGGGACCACCTGCGGAATAACAGGCTCTGTTTACTAAATCTACCGCGTAATTGGAAGTGCAGATTGCGCCCGGATGCGGATTGAATACGACTCCGTTTCCAGCGGCAATCATTCCGATACTGTTGCAGATTACGGTTTCGGAGGGATTGGTACTGGGGGTAATTGCCCCTACTACGCCGAAAGGCGCCATTTCTACCAAGGTAAGACCGTTATCACCGGTTTTGGCTTCGGATACAATATCCTCCGTACCCGGCGTTTTGTCGGCTACTAAAATATGTTTCAGGCGTTTATGCTCCACTTTACCCATTCCGGTTTCCTTAACGCCCAGTTCGGCAAGCGTTTGTGCTTCCTTGCGCGTTGCCTCACGAATAGCGGTTATAATCTTTTCCCGCTGTTCTACACTCATGGAACGTACCGCCTTATAGCCCTCCTGCGCGGCGGCAATCGCTTCATTCATATCCGAATAAATACCAATCAGTTTTCTTCCGTTATATTCGGTGCTGGTATAGGAGAGTGTTCCTTTGCTTTCTACAGCGGAACTACCGCTTATGTTTGAGATAACTTGTCTTACAATTTCTTCAATTTGTGCTTGTTTTATTTCCGCCATGATACTGCCTCCGAAAAAAAATTATTTTTCTGCATTTTCATATACAATATCTACACCGTTTTGTTTTAGTCTGTCAAGCCAAAGCTCATTGGGCTTTTTTTCGGTAACAATGGTATCTACCTCATAAAAAGCACAAACTTTAACAAACGATGATTTATCAAATTTTGAGCTGTCTGCTGCTAAAAGCCTTCGATTTGCCGAATGAAAAAAGGCTTTCTTTATTTCGGCATCGCGTTCGTTAGAATCGGTAATTCCGTTTACGGCATCCAGTCCTTTACAAGAGCAAACAGCTAAATCCACATGAAATCCGGCTACCATTTTTTCAGCCTGATATCCTACTAAAGAAAGACCTCCCTCTTTAAGCATACCGCCGGTGGAGAGAATATTCCAATCTGCTTTATTGCAAAGTTCCAATAAAATTTCAATGCTGTTGGTGATTAAAGTAATATTCTTTTTGTGAAGAATATTTTTAATTACACATAGTGCCGTTGAACTGGAATCAAGCATAATATAGTCGCCGTCATGAATCATATTTCCAATCAGCGACGCAATATACTTTTTACTTTCTACATTGGTTTGCTTGCGCACATGAAACGGCAGATCAATATTAAAGTTATCATTTTTGATGGCGCCGCCATAGGTCTTACGTGCCAAGCCGTCGTTATCCAGCTTTTCTAAATCCCGCCGAATGGTCTCTTCGGTTACATCAAATTCCTTGCTCAGCGTGGATACAAGAACTTTTCCCTCGGCGGCCAGCTTTGCCAATATGGCGTTTCTGCGTTCTATCGCAAGCATATCGTCACCTTAACCAATTATAAAATACTGTCCCAAAGTTTTTTGTCGGGATTGGGAATCACAGAGCTGTCCAGCAGCATTCCGCGATCGCCGGCCTCATTTACCGCACGATCGATGGCGGCGGTAACCGCGGAAACGGAACCTGTTAAAAGCAGATAAGATTTTCCGCACATTCCCCGTGCTAAACGCAGCTCAATCAAATCAACCATCGCGGTTTTTGCCGCGGCATCAGCAGCTACAATAGCTGTTGCGGCACTGAAGCTTTCCATTACACCCAGCGCTGCCACATTTTCCGGATGCGCCGTGCCATAGATTGCTGAAAATATAGAGTCATGCGGGTTTCCCAGCACAAAACTGTCAATCAGTCTTTCGGGTTTAAATGCCTTTGCGGCATCTACCGAGGCTTTTACCGCGCTGAGCTCACCGCTGATAATTACAATATATTTGCCGGGGCAGACGGTTGCGCTTTCGATTACCTCAACCTCAGCTGTTTTTACCATCAGATCCGCACCGGCAATACCGGCGGAAACCGTTGAAAATTCAGCCATTCCAATAGCCTTGCTCATTGATTTATTCTTCCTTTCAGAGTGTTACTTTTATAAATTTATCGGTTACTTCGGTAACCTTGCCGGCAAAGGGAGTATGAATATTTACGCTAAGCTTCCCTTCGGCACCTTGCGCAATCAACTGACCCGCGGTAACGGTATCACCCTTTTGTACCGCGGCCGTTGCCGGTGCGCCGATATGCTGAGAAAGCATAAGTTTAATGCTTTTAGCAGGGATCGGCATCTCCGTGATGGGTGCGCTTTTATTATACTGGGTAAGACCCAAGCGTGCGGTCAGCCGCGCGTGCGATACCAATTTTTGGCTACGTAATTCATCTACCGGATGCATTTTTGCTTCCGGCATGGAAACACCGCCCTTGCGCATACCGCCTTTAAAAACGCTGATGAGCGTTTGGGCGTTCAGATCCTGGAAACAAGAATACATTTCGCAAAGGCCACAGCCGGAACAGAAAAAGGTGTTCAAATACGGCTCAATATTACCCGTGGCGCCGGCCGAAAGCGCGTTCATAAATTTCGTGGGGTCAATCGGATATCCCAGCATATGGCGGGAGCACAGCGAAGTGCACATGCCGCAATGGCAGCAGGCAGACATTGCCCGGTGCACCGAAACTTGAGTGTTGGCCTTCTTTTTCTGCACTACGTAGTGTGATTTTGGAAGGACGATATAAGCGTTGGAAGTTTTAGTCACAACGTCAAACTCGGTACAAAGTTTTCCGGTCATCGGTCCGCCGGAGACGATTTCATATTCTTCAATGGTAGGTCCTCCTGCCAGAGCCAGAACTTCTTTTACCGTAATACCCAGCGGTAACTTTAAGGTTACGGGATTCTTTACCGCGCCGGTTACGGTGCAGTATTTGTGTGTAACCGGACGATTCTCTTTAATAGCATAATAAATATTGAGCATCGTTTCCACATTATAGACAATACAACCCACTTCAATAGGCAGTTTGCCTGCGGGAACTACACGTCCGGTGACTTCATAAATGGTGATGATTTCATCCCCCGAAGGATAGACCGGCGGCAGCAGACCGATGCGAGCATTTTTATCCTGATAGGCAGGCAACACTTGCTCAATTGCCGCAATGGCCTGTGTGTAATTCGGTTTTAACGCAACAATGATGTCGCTTGCGCCTACAGCGATGGCCACTTCATGCATAGCCTCTAAGATTTCGGAGGCATATTCGGCCATTACTTGACGGTGAAGCTTTAAAAGCGGTTCACACTCGGCACAGTTCAATATTATTGTATCAGCCTTTTCATTCAATTTTGCATAAGAAGGAAAACCCGCACCGCCTGCACCGACGATACCGCAGTTCCTCATGATATTTGAAAGATCTGTAATTTTCATATTTATATTACCATTTTCTTCATTTATAATCCTATGGAGTTATCTACAATACCTACAATTGCCGCATCTACCGGTGCGGTATCCATAGCGCACCCGATACGAGCCGCGCTTCCCGTAGCTACCAGAACGGTTTCCCCAATACCGGCACCTACGTTATCAATGGCAACAATTCGACCGGATTTTTCCATATTGGAAAACGGTTCAACAATCATAAATTTGCTGCCCAAAAGCTTTTCATTTTTTCTGGTGGCAACTACGCTGCCCACTACTTTTCCTACAATCATTTTTACCATCCTTTGGTCTTCAGAACTTCCCGGCGGCGCATTTGGCACCGCCGGAAAACTGAAAGTTTTTTACTTAATGGACGGAAGAATTTTTTCCACATCACCATGAGGACGGGGAATTACATGAATCGCAACAACCTCGCCAAGCTTGGCTGCGGCGCTTCCGCCGGCTTCCGTGGCTGACTTTACAGCGCCAACATCGCCGCGCACCATTACGGATACAAGTCCGCTTCCGATTTTTTCGGTGCCGATCAGAACAACGTTTGCAGCTTTTACCATAGCATCCGCTGCCTCAATAGCGGCAACAAGACCTCTTGTTTCAACCATTCCCAATGCTTCAAGTGCCATAATTATTTCCTCCTATTTATTTTAATATCTGCCGCGCCTTATGCGGGATTTTTACTTAATGGACGGAAGAATTTTTTCCACATCACCATGAGGACGGGGAATTACATGCGTCGCGACAACCTCGCCAAGCTTGGCTGCGGCACTTCCGCCGGCTTCGGTAGCAGCCTTTACGGCGCCAACGTCGCCGCGCACCATTACGGATACAAGTCCGCTTCCGATTTTCTCTGTACCGATCAGAACAACGTTTGCGGCTTTAACCATAGCATCCGCTGCCTCGATAGCGGCAACAAGACCTCTGGTTTCAACCATTCCTAATGCTTCCTGCGTCATTTTGATTTCCTCCTTTTCAGCAGTTTGCTCTTCTATCTTTTCCGTTTTTGCGGCTGCCACCCGGGCGGCTGCTCTGCTTGCAGCAGCGGCGGCCTTAGGGGCAGAGCTCTTTTGTGTGGATTGTGCTGCCTTAGCGGCAGGCTTTGATGGGGTATTTGCCATTTATGTAACCACCTTTCATACTTCCTGCAGATATTTATCATCTGCAGAAACTTGTTTGCTGCTTGCAAGCCGTGCTTCATACGTTTTGCGCGTACGTGCGGCTGAAAGCTCAAGAATTCTTACCGTTTCCTCATGAGGATTGGCAATTACCGCATGGGCGGCAGGCTCGATGATACAATGTTCAACCGCTGAATCTACCGCCTGTTTTACTGCCGAAAGCTGTCCTTGCACGATAATCGTAACAAGACGCCCGCCTAAACGACGTTCCCAGGTTACAAATTCCACATTTGCCGTTTTACACATGATATCCAGCGCGTCCACGGCGGCGGTAACGCTTTGTACCTCGATAAAGCCTAAAGACTTCATGCTTACATACCTCTTAATAAAGGATTAAACGCGGGGCAGTATTTTTTCCACATCACCGTGAGGACGGGGAATTACATGGGTAGCAATTACTTCGCCCAATCTTGCGGCAGCCGCACTGCCGGCTTCTGTAGCGGCCTTTACGGCGCCAACGTCACCGCGTACCATCACGGACACAAGTCCGCTTCCGATTTTTTCAGTGCCGATGAGTACTACCTCGGCAGCTTTTACCATAGCATCCGCTGCCTCAATAGCGGCAACAAGACCTCTTGTTTCAACCATTCCTAATGCTTCGTTTGACATAATATGATTCCTCCGTCAAAAAATTATTTTTTATCAAAAGCGCTGAGCTTCAGCATTTTCTCTGTATCCGCCTCTGTATTGGGGATAATGTGGGTACATACCACGCCGGAAACCTTTTCGGCAGCTTCTTTGGCTGCTTCTACCGCAGCGGTAACATCGGTTACTTTACCGCGGAATTTTACCGCTACCAAAAGAGGTACCTTTAATCCGTCAGGATTTCCGGGTTTATTTTTATCAAAGGGCTCAACGGTAACGTTGGCGGCCTTGCAGCCGGCGTCGCAGGCAACAAAAGCAGCGGTAAGCCCATAAACCTCAATAATTCCGGTTGCTTTCATCTGGCTACCTCTTATTTATTGATTACGGCGATCTTTAAGCCCTGCATACTGAGGTTTGTTTTTAAGGCTTCATTAATTTCTTCCAGCGGGAAACGATGGGTAATCAGCTTTTGTATCGGAAGGCCGATTGCCTTGGCGCGTTTTAAGAAATCAAAAGTCGTAGCATAATCACGCAGCGTATATACCCAAGAACCCACAATAGTAAGTTCTTTGGCGCAGATATCAAAGTGCGGATTAATGGTGGCGTCGCCGCCGTTGATAAAGAAACCGAGCTCGCACAGTCCGCCGCCATTGCGAATGAACTTATAAATATTGGCGTGAGCAACCGGTGAGCCGGTGCACTGGAAGCCGAAATCTGCAGGATGACCGCCGAATGCGTTCTCCACGGCTTTGGCCAATGCTTCAATACCGCTGTGATCTTTAAAGTTTACGGATTTTTCCGCGCCCATTTCCTTGGCAAAAGCAAGCCGATTGGCATCACCGTCTACAGCCACAATATTTTCAACGCCCATGGCGCGCAGCACAGCGATACACAAAAGGCCGATAGGACCGCATCCCTGAACAACCACACGGCTGTTGAAGCGCAAAATGCCTACGGTTTTTGCCCGCTCTACGGCATGTACTAAAACCGCAGCCGGCTCGATTAAAATACGGGAATCCAGATCCAAATCGCTTACATTAAAGATGGTGGAACCGCCGCGAACAAACAAATAATCGGAAAACCAGCCGTTTAAATGAATGTCATCATCCGGGAGAAGCCCGTAAACATCGGCGCCGCCGATATTCTGCTTATTTAAATCAAACATTGTGATATCGGGATTATCTTTAAAAATCATACAGGTAACAACCTTATCCCCGATATGCAGATCTTTGCCGGCGCTGTCCTTTTTTACGTTTTTACCCATGGCTACAATCTCACCTGTGCCCTCATGGCCTAATGCCACGGGAATCAGAGAGAAAGGATCACGCTTGAATTCATGCGCGTCCGTACCGCAGACGCCGCAACCTTCCACTTTTACCAGAATATCATCGTCACCCAAAGGGGGAATGGGATATTCTTTAATATCAAAATGCTCAAGTGCCGTTAAAACCGCTACATGCGCCGTTTTCGGAATACTTCCTGCCGCGGCGGGCGCCGTGCTTTTAGCGCTTGGCGCGCTCTGCGTGCCGCCCTGCATAGAAGAGAGCACCTGTTTTACAATCTGCTCAATATTCTGTGAATTGATATCCATGCTTTTTTCCTTCCTTTTATATATTCTTTAAGCATGAGGCAAGGAGTTCACCGCCGAATCTTCCCAGTTCAGTATCTTGTTCTTCGCTTCCGCCGCTTACTCCTAAACCTCCGACGATGCGTCCCTCCTTATTATATAGGGGAACACCGCCTCCGAAAATAACAATTTTTCCGCCGTTGGTAAACTGAATTCCATACAGGGAACCGCCGGGCTGAGCCAAAGGTTTGAGCTGTTCCGTAGACATTTTTAAGGCTGTTACGGTAAAAGCTTTGTTCAGAGCAATGTCATAGGAAGCGATGTAAGCATCCTCCATGCACTGCACCGAAACCGGATGACCGCTGTGATCCGTAACCGCTACCACAGCTTTTACCCCCAGCTGCGACGCTTTCTCGCGCACGCAGGCGCAAAGAGCGTTTGCCGTATTTAGGCTGATGCTTTGGGAAAAGTCATCCTCCCGACAGCATTGAACCAACGAGGAGACCAGAGTTGACATATTTTCTTTCAATAAACACGCCGCCTTTTATTATTTTCCCAGGGATTCCAAAACCTTTCTGGTGATTTCGGCAACAAGGTCACCGTCAGCGGCTTTTGAGGTACAGGTGCAGTTTCCGCCGCAGCTATGACAGCTGGCCTTGCCTTCTCTGGCATTGGGGCAAAGATTGGCCGGATGCTTTCCTTTCAGACCGAACTGACGGCGAATTTCATACAGTCTTTCCACCTGTTGGGGCGTAAGCTCCTTCGGACCGCCGAGCTGACGGGAAAGATAGAGCAGCTTGGCATAAAATTCTACCGACTCCATCTTATGATAAGCATTCAAAAGAGAATCCGAATAAGTAAGCGCGCCGTGGTTTTCCAACAGAACAGCGTCAAAGCTCTGCAGGTATTTTTCTACCGCATCGGGAATTTCCTCAGTAGAGGGAGTACCGTAATCAGCAATCGGCACGCAGCCTAAAGCAATTACAGCTTCCGGCATGATGGGCTGTGTCAGGGGAATACCGGCAATGGCAAAGCTGGTAGCATATACAGGATGTGCGTGTACAACCGAGTTTACATCCGGGCGCTGCTTATAAACGCGCATATGCATCTTAATTTCGGAAGAAGGCTTGAAGCCGGGATTGGCCTGAATAACCTGACCGTTTGCATCTACTTTGCAAATAAATTCAGGTGTCATAAAGCCCTTGCTCACACCGGTGGGCGTGCAAAGGAATTCATTTTCGCCAATTTTTACGGAAATATTTCCGTCATTGGCAGCTACCATTCCCTGGTTGTAGATTCTTTTGCCGATCTCACAGATTTGCTTTTTGATCTCATATTCTGTCATAATGTTCTTCTCCTTTTGGATATTCCATTTTTTATAGCTTAATCATATCATAAACACAGAAATAAGTCAATGGAAAATGTTGCTTTGTGTTGATTTTTTTCGATATTCCCCTTGCTTTTTCTGTTTTTAATCCCGATTTGGGTATTTTAAACGCATCAATTCGGCTTTTTTTCTTGCTTTTTCTGCTTTCGGATCAAAATCCCGCAGAAACGTTTTCAGTTCTTCTATTCCTTCCCCGGTCACGGAGGAGAGATAGAAGATACGTTTTACGCCCGTTTGCTTTAGCCAGTTAGTTACGCGAGGCAGATTCGCATCCGGTTTATCGATACCGGTAATGATGCCGATGACCTCACGGTTACACATGTTCACCATATTGGGCGAAAAAAGCGAGTACGGTTCATTAGCGCTCATCAGCAGGCCTACGATATCCGCTTCATAAACGAACACCGCGAGTGCGCCGCCCAAATGACGTTCCTGGGCATATTCTCCCGGCGTATCGATCATAAAACCGCCGTTTTTTACATCCTGCGTCTTAGCATAATGAAGATCCTGCCCGGAAAGCGCTTGGGTGAGCGTCGTCTTTCCCGCGCCGCTGCGGCCGATAAGGATCACTTTATTCATGTTTTGGTAATAGGACAAACGGTAAAATTCAGTGTGTTTTTTACATACTCTGTTACCGCTGTCACCGAGGCTTCCACCTGCGATACCGTGCCGGTAATAATTAAAGTGCCGCTGAAGCGGTCAACAAAACCCAGCATCGCTCCGGACGCCTTGGTTGCTAAATCCGCGGCAATAATAGCGGTTTCCGCCGGCGTCATGGTAATAATGCCGATCGCCCCGGAGTGATCGTCCGCCGGATCAAGCCCAAGCTTTGTGTAAATTTCAATATCCGGATTGGCAATGATATGAGCAAGCGTAATTTGCTTTCCCGGAACTAATTCCTGAATAATTCTTGTTTTGCCCTCGTTGCCGTCTATATACTGTGCCATGGCGTTCCTTTCTGCGTGTAGAAGATACCTGCTGCGTTTAAATGTTGGCAGGCTCTATTGATTCATTTATATTGTAAACGAAAATTTATTTCGTGTCAATACAAAAAGCAAAAAAAAACAATAAAAAATCGGATAAAAACAACAAAACTTTCAACCAAAACCACAAAATAACAAAAGCAAAGATCGGTTTTTATACGTTTTACTTTTTGCAAAAGATCAAATGGAAACCGTATTTTTATTAGAAAAGCGAAAACTTTTTATACAAGAGATTTATGCGGTGATTTCTTGCTTTTGAATTTTTTGGGTAAATTCGGCTATGACTCGGGAAAGACGCGTGCCTTTTAACGGAAAACAAAAAAATCTGCATCTCTGCAGATTAGAGAGTGTCGACAAAATCACCACTCTCTTGCCGCTCGCTCGTGTTGGACTGCACTCTATCCTTGTCAATACCACCCCTGTACCCTAAAAAAACACTTATCAAGCGTTTTTTGCTTATAAAGAGGTTTTACCCTGCCGCCGGAAAAATAAAATGCGGCTGAACGCCGCAAAAAAATCAGTTTTCAGGTTTGTCTACAGTCTGAAATCCGCATCTCTGCAGATTAAAAAACGTCGATACCAAAGCTGACCGTATGAAATAAAGCGATACGCTGTATCGTGTAAAAAAGAAAGCGCTCTGATATAAAAATTTTTAAAAGAAATCTTTATGCAGACGCAGCTTTCTTTTTGCATTTTTTATTCTTTTACAATATACCCCTCTTTTACGCCAAAGGCCGCATTGCTTTCATCGGTATCAATGTGCATGGCCAGAGCAAACTTAGGGCTTACGCGAACGACAACATCTCCAAAAATACAGGATCTTTCGGCGCTTTCCGCTTTTACGGAAACGATTTGTTTATCGGCAACGCCGAATTTTTCAGCGTCTTGAGGGGTTATGTGAATATGCCGTTTAGCAACAATCACACCTTCAGAAATTTCAATTTCTCCGCAGGGACCGATAATTCGACAGCCGGGAGTGCCGGAGATATCGCCGGATTCCCGGATATCGATTCCCAAACCGATGGAGCGCGCGTCAGTGGCGGAAAGCTCTACCTGGGTAGCCGGACGAACAGGCCCTAAAATACTTACGCCTTTGAGCTCTTTTTTGGGGCCGACGACGGTTACTCTTTCCTCACAGGCGAATTGCCCCGGCTGTGAAAGGTCTTTTTTGGGAGTAAGCGTATGTCCCTGACCAAATAAAACCGCAAGGTGCTCTGCCGTTACATGAACATGCCGCGCAGAAGTTTCAATAATAAATTTATCCATTTTTAAAAAATTTCCTTTCTGCATGATATCTTTATTCTATAATAAAAAACGGTTTTTTGCAATTGCTTTTTATGTGTTTTCTTTCAGCGGCATCGTAAAGATAAAACAACCCGTATTATCCGGTGAAACCGTGAACTCATCAATGTTTTGAGGCAGCTGAAAACGACTACCCCGCTGACGGGTAATCAGATACCCGCAGGAACAATAGAAAACATTTTCTTCCATTTGTGCAATATACTCTTCAAGCGTGAGATTATTTTTATAAATAATTTCCGCATGAGGCTGACCGGTATAACGTATGTGCCAGGGCTCGTAGCCGATATGAGTAATTTGACTTTTGCCGAAAGGATAACGCATGATGAACCCGTAACGCCAGCATTGCAGATTGACAAAGCGGCCGGCATCTGTTTTGGGAAAAGCACTGCCGGCAAAATAGGGAACATACAGATCCAGCGCCAGACCCGCCTGATGTTCGCTGGCTCCCGGCTTGGCAACAAAACCGTCCGCTCCTTGGGTATCCTCTTGTTCCTCTTGGGTGCGAAAAGCACTTTTTACCAGCAGCTTTTTTTGGTATTGACGCAGAACCTCTTGGGAAAGCCGCGTATAGGCGGCAAGAGCACAGGTATTCATATATACGCCGGTATCCTTATATTCCGAAACGGCCGGGCTAAAATCTTCCGGTAAACAAAATTGATCATTGATCAGCATCAGAGCCTGATTCCATGTACCGTTTTCTTGACGCAAAAGTTCTTCAAGAGAATATTCCGTCAGCTGTGGATAGGTCTTTTCAAAAGAAACACTTTTTCTTTTGATCGTAGTTTGAACCAGAACTAAATCAATATCCGGATTGATTCTTAGCACCAAAAGCACCGCGGAAGAAATGATCAGCAATACGGCAAGAAATTTTGTGATTCTAGATAAATGTTTTGATTCCAATGAGAATTTTTTATACTAAAACAGATTTCCTTTTTGCTGTTTCAGTACTCCTTTCCGGGAAATTAACCGCCGGAGAAAAGCGGTTATTTTTTATTTTACTATATAAAAAGAGTTTGGGCAACATAAAAGTTTATCTTTTTGCGGCAAGCTGAAACATGGGATAAAGCAGGTATGGATACTTTGTAATCGGTAAGAATTATGGTATAATACATAAAAAACGGGAGGAAGAAAAAATGATAGGAATCGTGACCGGCGCCTCTTCAGGCATGGGACGGGAATTTGTATTTTCCTTAGCAAGAAATGAAAATCTGGATGAAATATGGGTGATTGCCCGCAGAACACAACGCTTGGAAGAACTGAAAAAAGAACTTTCCGTTCCGCTGAGAGTCATTACTGCGGATCTTACCGAAGAAGAATGTTTAAAACAATATACGCTGCTGCTGGCAAGTGAAAAGCCACAGGTAAAAATACTTGTCAACGCGGCGGGTTACGGAAAATTCGGACACACGGAAGTGATTCCTCTTGAAGAGAGCCGGGGGATGATCGATTTGAACTGCGGCGCAATGGTCAGCGTTACGCAGCATACGCTTCCGTATATGGTAAAGGGCGGACATATTGTTCAGTTGGGATCGCTCTCGGCTTTTCAGCCGGTACCATACTTAACGGTATACGCGGCTACTAAGGCTTTTGTCCTTAGTTATTCCCGGGGACTGAATGCGGAACTGAAACAGCGGGGAATCCACGTTATGGCTGTTTGTCCCGGCTGGGTGGAAACGGAATTCTTCAGCCGTGCGGAAACAGCTGACAATAACGCTGTTACGTATTTTAACAGAATTTACAAAGCGGCCGATGTGGTAAAGACAGCCATGAAGGACATGCATAAAAGAAAGCAAGTTTCCATTCACGGTCTTTTGATAAAGGGTCAGGTATTACTGGTAAAACTGCTTCCCCATAGCTTAGTTATTAAAATTTGGCTTAAGCAGCAAGGGCATTGAGCGTTGAATAACGGATTTTGAAAACTGTATAGGTTTATCAAGGATGTGATACACCTTGAGGAAAGAAAAAATCTCTTTCGGAGATTTTCAGTTAAACAGCCTGGCCTCATGCTTGTATCGTCTTTGCCTTACAGCAAGCTGTAAGGCAAAGACGGCGAAAGAATAAACCTTGTGGCAGGCATAAAATTCCTCGTTGTCCTTTCGGCGGCTGCGCTCCGTCTTACCGTTGTGCCGGAATATCAACGAGCATTCCCTTGTGCCGGATTTTCAGTTCCGTCAACGTTTTTTCAAAGCAGAAATTCCATATCTTGCGGTATCCGATCCACAGTAAATCAGGCGCTGCCTTTCTTTTGTTTGAGCAATTCAACCTTAACACGGTATTCTCCTATTCGCTGCTCTCTTTTGCCCTTTCTCACACATCATTGTATCACATACAATATTTTACTAAAAATACAAATAAAAAATTAAGTATATTCAGAAACAAGCTTCAAAATTCCTTGGAAAATTGAAGAATATTTGACGGTATAAATTTTAAGTGCTATACTATTTTTATTATTTTATTTTTCAGAGGCTGTCTATGAATTATGAATTTTCGAACCGACTCAATCATTTTCAAACCGGCATTTTTGCTCAACTGACATTAAAACGCAATGAGCTTTTAGCAAAAAATAAAAAGGTTTACAACCTTTATGTGGGGACGCCGGATTTTCCGCCTCCGCCGCACGTGCTTCAGGCAGTAGCCGAGGCCTCAAGGAATCCGGAAAATTTCAAATATTCCTTAATTGACAGCCAGCCTATGCTGGAGGCCGTTGTTTCCTATTATAAAAAGAGATACGGTGTCACAATTGTTAAAGAAGAAATAACCTCTGTAAACGGATCACAGGACGGCATTGGTCACTTAGGTCTTGCCCTATGCAATGACGGCGACGTTGTATTGCTGCCGGATCCGGGCTATCCCGTATTTGAAGCCGGCGCTTATTTAGGCGGAGGAAGCGTTATTTACTATCCTTTAAAAAAAGAAAACAATTTTTTACCTGATCTTTCTTCCATACCGGAAGAAGTTCTCTTCCGCACAAAGTATATGTTAGTTTCCTACCCTTCCAATCCCTGTGGTGCCGTGGCTTCTAAAGAAACTTACAAAGAACTGATTGCCTACGCAAAACGATATAACTTTTTCCTTATCAATGATAATGCCTACAGTGATATCATTTTTGACGGATTAGAAGGTTTTTCATTTCTCTCTCTGCCCGGTGCCAAAGAAGTAGGGGTAGAATTCTTTTCTCTCTCTAAGTCTTTTAATACCACCGGAGCCAGAATTTCTTTTGCCATAGGCAATGAAAAAATCATCAATGCATTAAAGGTCATACGCTCACAATATGATTTCGGTATGTTCCTTCCCATTCAATACGGCGCCGTGGCCGCCCTTACCGGTCCAACAGATTCGGTAAAAGCACAATGTGCGGAATATCAGCGCCGCCGGGACGCTCTTTGCGGAGGACTCAGAAAAATCGGATGGAACGTTCCCGATTCTAAAGGCACCATGTTTGTATGGGCTCCTATTCCCCCCAACTTCCAAAGCTCCATGGATTTTTGGAACACATTAGTAGAAAAAACCGGAATTATCTGCACGCCCGGCAACGCCTTTGGTCCTATGGGCGAAGGTTATGTACGATTTGCGCTGGTATTGCCGGCGGAGCAGCTTGCCGAAATAGTACGCGTAATCGAGAAAAGCGGTATTTTAAATCAAGGGTAAAAAACCCATTTTATAGCAAAGTTCCTTTTCATTTCCCCCGGAAATACTACTTTATTACTATAATTTAAGTAAATAAAAACAGCGGAAATCCCTCTCCGCTGTTTTCGT
>CAJKLB010000012.1 GCA_905200615.1 uncultured Selenomonadales bacterium
TAATGATATTCTTTTTTCTTTCCCCAATCTGTAACACATCATTGACAAACCTACACGTGAAAATATTTTTGTGCATGTGTTTGTATGTGTTACAATGATGAGTGACAGAAGAAAAAAAGAGTAGCGAATAGAAGAGACATGTGCTAAGGTTAAGTTAACGAGGACAAAACCGAAAGGCAGGTGTCACCCTATTCGCTATGAATAAAATAACACAAGACATGGTATTTAAGCAAGCGGTAATTGAATATTCTTTCAAATACGGGGTTACCGCAGCGGCAATTCGTTACAAAACTAGCCGACAAATTGCGATCAAATGCATTCAAACGGATAATGGATTTGAGTTTACCAACGAGATGAGAAACAGTAAGAAAAAAACGCTTACTTTGTTTGAACAAACCTTAGCGGAGAAGGAAATCCGGCACAAAAAGGTTAAACCCTTTCCCCCTCGACAAAACGGCAAGGCAGAACGCATTCACCGTAAAAGCAATGGAAATTTTATACCTTCCACCGCTTTTACCGCTTTGAAGATTTTAAAGCTCAGCTTGCTGTCAGAGAACATTTCCCTGGCTCTTTTCCTGGCGCTCCTCTAAACAGGTCTTATTCGCTTTCCTGAATGTGTTACGCATCATTGAAAAACCTATATCTTTTTTACATATGAAAATAAATAGGTGAGAGATTTTTCTTTCTGTGCTGTTAAAGAAGTGAAAGGGATTAAAGGAGAGAAAAAAGATGGATTACGGTGCCAGTAGCTACCGCCGTTTCCTTCAAGGCGATGATAGCGGCCTTGCCGAGATAATTTTGCTGTATAAGGACGGTTTGATGTTTTATATCAACGGGTATGTAAAAAATTTAAGTATAGCGCAAGAACTTACCGAAGATGTGTTTTTTAAGCTTGCGGTAAAAAAGCCGCGGTTTAAGGAAGAATATTTATTCAAAACATGGCTGTATACCATCGGACGGAATCTGGCCTTCAATAAGTTGAAAAAACTTTCCGGACATTTGGAATATCCTCTGGAGGATTTTGGGACCTTGGCCGATCAGCAAATGCTGGAAAAACAATGCTTGAAAAACGAACGCAACGTACTTTTATATAAAACAATGAATCGGCTAAAGCCCGAATATCGGGAGGTTTTATATTTGCTGTTCTTTGAGGGTATGAAAAATGCCGAAACCGCGAAGGTTATGAAAAAGAGCAAACGGCAGATTGAAAATCTTGCCTATAGAGCAAAAAAATCTTTACGATCCCTTTTGGAAAAGGAGGAGTTTGATTATGAAGGATTGGAATGAAATGGCCCGTGATGTTCTGCGGCGAAGAGATATGTACCGCAAAGCAAAGGCAAAAAGAATCCGTATGGCCGCTGTGGGAACAGCAATGGCGGCATTGATTTGCTGTACGGCTGTGTTTGCCTTTGTTTCGACTCACCGGCATATCACGCCGCCGGACAACAGCATTGATACGGATGGTTCTGTGCCTGTACAGGAGCAAAAAGAAGCTTTCGTTAAATTTTTTGTAAATACCGTTGACGAAAAAAGCATGGGAGCCTTGAAAGCGGACACGGATATTCAGGTTTTGCCTGTAACGGATACTCAGAATATCCATGAATTTGAGCTTTTAAAAAAAGCGGTGACCGAAGAGTTGACAGAAATCGATTTGTATGCCGTTTATGTGCGCTCCGATCGGGATACGGCGGTATATGACCGTCTATATGAATACAAGTGTTGTTTTTTAAGCCCGAGCGCGGAAAAAGAATTATGCATTGCTTTTTCCTCTCAGGGAAAACCGATCCGAGATTGTTTATTTGATGATAAAGGAGCAAAAGTATCTTGTATTAACGGCGTGGAAATGACGGTTTATCAATATCAGGATATTTTGTATACGGATTTTTCTGTGGGTCAAACTTTTTTTGATTTTGAGGCGCGGGGACTTTCCCAAGAAGACTTTATCCGCTCTATAGCCGAGACGATCCGGCAATTTCAGTAGCGCTTATAGTCTGTGGAAAGATTTCAGCTGCGGAAAGCGGGCTTTGCGGACAAAGAGAGAAATAGATTTATAAATCAGAAAAGGCAGCATAGCCGGAGAATCATAACTATTGGATGGAAAATTGTCAGAATACAAAAGATTGCGTTCAGAGAATGCGCGAACCGCGCAGATCATAAAGCAGTTTTTTCTTAAACTTTATCGTCAGCAAAAACAGCATGAAAGCATGCTGTTTTTGTTGTGGATAAACCTGAATTTTGATTTTTTGCGGTGTTCAGTCTCATTTTGTTTTTCCGGTGACAGGTGCATCGGAAAACCTCCTTATAAGACAAAAACCGGTTGGTAATCGGTCTTTTAAGGGCGCATGGGTGATATCGGCGAGGATTGAGTGCAGTGCCAAAATCAACGGTTTTCAAGCAATCGGGATTCCTCACCAAGCGCGTGCTGACTTTATCCACTTTCTCAACAGCATGGAAGCATGCTGCTTTTGCTGCCTGTTGAGAAACCTGCCCGTGCGCTGGGACAAAAAGCGAAATTTTTATGCATCACATGGATGGTGAAGTTTCCTTCCGACAAATAATCCACCGGGGTTTTCCCCCTGCTGCGCCTTTTGGGGTAAGATTTCACCCTCTTCTAGCGAGCGAACCGGGATTCTGTCTGGTACCCCGCCGCCTTTTAGAAAAGGTAAACGAAAACTTTATGATACCGTTTTTTCGGCCGTATGACTTTTTTGACTTTCTGAAATCTGCATGCTGCTTTTTATCTTATATTTTTTCTACTTTAATCAAATTGGTATTGCCTGAAATACCGTTGGTCATTCCGCCGGTAATAACAATATAATCATTTTTCTTCAGGCCGAAGTTCTCTTTTGCCAGGCGTTTAGCGGTATAAAAAAGCACATCCGTAGAATCGTATTCTTCACAAATTACAGGCAACACCCCCCAGGAAAGAGCCAGCTTGCGCCAGGTTTTTTCATCAATGGTAAGTCCTAAAATATCCACCGGGGAGCGAAAGCGAGAGACCATACGCACGGTGGATCCGGAAAGGGAGCAGACAGCGATAACTTTTGCACCGATATCAATAGCCATACCGCAGGTAGCATGAGAAATAGCATCCACCGTATTTCGGATTTGAAATTCTGTAGAAATAAATCGTTTTTTATAATGAATATTTTTTTCCGTTTGCTCGGCAATGCGCGCCATTGTCTGCACCGTTAGGACCGGATATTTGCCCGCGGCGGTTTCCCCGGAGAGCATAATGGCACTGGTGCCGTCATATACGGCATTGGCAACGTCGGAAATTTCAGCCCGAGTGGGACGAGCGTTGTAAATCATAGACTCCAGCATTTCCGTAGCGGTAATTACACGCTTGCCTAAAAGACGGCATTTGGTAATCAAATGCTTTTGAATGGCGGGCAATTCCTCAAAGGGAATTTCCACCCCCATATCCCCTCGGCCGATCATAATGCCGTCACATTCTTGGCAAATTTCTTCAATATTATTTACGCCCGAGCGGTTTTCTATCTTTGCGATCAGTTCAATTCCCTTGGCATTTTGACTGTTTAAAAATTCTTTGATATCTAAAAGATCCTGCTTTACGGAAACGAAAGAACAGGCGATAAAGTCTACATCATTTTCAATTCCGAAAAGAATATCCTCTTTATCCTGCGGGCTGAGATATACCTGCCGAAGAACTTTGTTAGGAAAGCTCATGCTTTTTTGATTTGAAAGTTCTCCGCCCACCTTAACTGTGCATATCGCGTCGGTAGATGTCAGTTCCTTTACGGTAAAAGACATCAGACCGTTATTTAATAAAATAGTATCTCCTATGTTCAGGTCATCGATGAGTCCTTTATAATTTACCGAAACGCGGGAAGCATCTCCTTGCACCTCTTGGGTAGTAAAGGAAAAGGTATCTCCGGTTTTTAACGTTACCTTTCCTCCGGCAAAAGTTTTGATTCTGTATTCCGGTCCTTTGGTATCCAGCATGATGGCAATAGGCAACTTCAGCTTTTCCCGCACTTTTTTAATTAAATCGATTTTTTGCTTGTGCTCCTCATGTGTGCCGTGGGAAAAATTGAGTCTGGCTACGTTCATGCCGGCCAAACACATTTGCGTTAAGGTTTCTTCGTCACCGCAGGCCGGACCGATCGTACATACAATTTTGGTTTTTCTCATATATACTCCTCCTTTTCTTATCGGAAAATTATTGAAAATCAGAATAATATTTTATTTTATTATAAAACCGAATATTATTTTTCACAAGTAAAATATATGTAAAACGATACCTCGGGAAAAGTAACGGATGCGAAAACAGAAAACCTTTTAAGAATCCCGCAGACACACGATCCGGAAACAATAATAGTATTTACATTTTACCGTCCGCATAGTATAATAAATCAAAAATATGGAAGGAACCAGTATCATTGCGCATATGGAAAACATGAAATTTCATCGTTTGTTTTCTCAAACAATGTATAAAAATCGAAAGTTGTTATTAGGAGAAATGACGTTTACAAAAGATTTTATCCGGGACGACCGGGGAGATTTATATCCTGTGATTCATAAAAGCATGGATTGTGCCGAAGAAATTGAAAATAATCAGTACCGAATAAACGCGGGTACCGTTAAACGAATGTTTGGCGGTTTTTTCCCTTATGCTACATATGAAATTGATTTTCTGTTATCCGAGGGATTTTGCGGATTTTCCTTTTTTATTCCCAATGGCAAAGCGGATATTACCTATGACGGAGAAAAAGTTGTTTTTCAGACGGCGGAGAAAAAAGAATATGTGGAATGCAGCAGTGTGTGTAAGCGCGTAACGATGATGGTTTCCTGTCGTCCGGGAGCGTTTGACATCTATTTTTTACGCAGCGGACAAGCCCGCTATTTTTATACATTTCAAGCCAAAGAATTTCAACATTCGCATTTGCAGAAGAATTTTCAGCAGGGATATGTATGTCTTTCCGTATGCGGAAAGGCAACGGTGCATGCTGCTTCCTTTTATATCGACTGCGGTATTTCTCAGGCGGATATCCGGCCCATTCGTTATGAAAACGGTGAGATTCTCTTTGAGAACGGCAAGGTGTATTTAACCGCATCCATTCGTATGCAGGAAGAAATGTTTCAGGGGATTTTTGCCTGGATGCCGTCAACCGCGGAAATAGAATTGTGTGGTGCCTTGTTTTATGACAGCGGCGACGGTTATTGGTGTGGGGATGTGGCGGCTTCCGTTCTGTATCATCGTGAAAAAAAACAATGGTATCTTTGGGTATGTTCTTTTGCGCACGGCCATGTTTTAGGTCATTCCGTGCTCAGTGGGGACCCGCGTTTCGGCGTTAGTGTAGCGGATATCATACTTATGGAAAAAGCAAATGTTCCCAATGATATTACCCGATTCTCAGGCTTTGAAGGGGATGAGGATCCGGATTTTTATTATAACGAAAAAGAAAAAAAGTGGTATATGGCAATATGCCGGATAGATCCGTCTGTTCAAAATTACCGATATGTGTTTTTTAAGTCCGACAAGCCTTTTACCGATTATGAATATATCGGCAAAGGTTATGACGGCGCGGAAACAGGCGGTTCCTTTGTAACGATTGGGGAAGAGAAAGTCTTTGTCTGCGGCAACGATTTTCATCAAAAATCAAATTACCGAATTTATACAGAAAACGGTATGCGGGAAGCTGATTTTGATTTTCCTGACGGCGGCTACCGCGGATGGGGAACGATTATTCCGGTTGAAATGGGAAGCCGAAGGCGTTATTTCTGGATTACCTTTGATCGGCATAACGGAAGCTCCTATCTTTGGAGCTACGGAAATATTTATTGCTTTGAAGGCATTTTGTGAATAGATAAGCTTTCTTTTTGTGATTTTTCACCGTTTTAAAGGAGCGCCTTGTAAAAAAATAAACGCTAACGGAAAAGCAAAAAGCTGCTGCCGAACATTTAGATTTATCAAGGTTACACCTTAGGAAAAGAAAAAATACGGATTTCCTATTGAGCGTTCTCGAGGAAAGCGGATGGATTGGTTTTGTCTCTCCGCGAATTGCACGGTAAAATCGGCGAAAGAATAAAACGCACACAAACGTAAAATCCCTCGCTTTCTTTTTGGCGGCCGCGCTCTGCTTTACCGTTGAGCAGGGAGAAATTCGACAGATCTTCTTATGCGGGATTCCCGGCTCCGCCAACATCTTCCGTCATCATAGCGTTCTTCCCGCCGCTCACCATTTCACTGGTAAGTCCGTCCGAATGCATAACCTATAAAAATTTTTCTGTTACATGCTTAATGAAAAACAGGAATTTTGCTCCTCTAAAGTCTCCGAACAGTCAAAACAGCTGTATTCATCAAAAAAAGGATGTATTCCGGTGTGACCGCCGTTCTCCTTGGTTTCTGCCGCCGCCTCACCCACAGACCGACAGCACAAACTCGTCCTTGCTGGCCGGGATATGGTATCGTTTCATAGGGCTTGGGAGCAGATACCACTTGACCGATCCGGCGCAGCAGCTTATAGAGATCGGAAAACAGAAATATTGCCACTGCTGACGCTTTACACCAAACCTGCGTTATGGCGTATATTTTTTTTGCATATCGGTTGAGATGCCTATGAGTCCGACCGTTTGCTGAAAAGCGCGCGTTCCGTCATGCTTTTCCGCCGCCGACAGAGTCCGAGTAATTTTCGGCGGTAATGTGAAAGGGACTTTCAATAGCTGCTTGCGGAAACATCCTGTCTTCTATTATCAAATTCATATTTTCAAAAATCTTACCCTCAAGCCAATTGATTACTCTTTGTGTTTTACAACAACTCAACCTTAACACGGCAATTCCCTTTTTACAAATTATCCCTTGGAACACAACATTGTAACACTTACATTTATTTTCATACGCAAAAAGGATTCTTTGTTGTGTGTTGCCGCTTTTTGTGATACAATAAAAATAATATATTGCATATCAAACGGAGGCTTTTATGGAATATTCCTTTTCAGAAAATGCTCGGGCCTTAAAGCCCTCGGCAATACGAGAGATATTAAAAATGAGTTCAACCCCCGGTATTATTCCGTTTTCAGCGGGAAATCCTTCACCGGAGGCCTTCCCCGCCCAACAAGTGGCGCAAATCACCGATCGGTTATTGAAAGAAGATCCGATTGCGGCTTTGCAGTATTCGATCACCGAAGGGTATGCTCCTTTAAGAGAAGCACTGCTCGCCTATATGAAAAACAACCATCATGTTTCCCGCGCGTTTGACGATATTCTGATTACCGCCGGCGCGCAGCAGGTTATGAGTCTGGCGGCCACCGCGCTCTGCGGTCAGGGAGATACCATTTTATGCGAAGATCCCAGTTTTGTGGGTTCGCTGAACGCGCTAAAACTCTGCGGCGCGAACGTAATCGGTATTCCCATGCAGGAGGACGGCCTTGATCTTTCCGCCTTAGAAGAAGCGGTGAAAACAAATTCCAACGTAAAACTGCTGTACATAATACCCAATTTTCAAAATCCTACCGGCATTACCACCAGCTTGGAAAAACGCCGCGGCATCTATGCCCTTGCTAAAAAATACGGTTTCCTTATCTTAGAGGACAACCCCTACGGCGATCTCTACTTTACCGAAAACGTATTGCCCTCCATCAAAAGTCTGGATGAAGATGGTATCGTGCTCTACGCCGGCTCTTTTTCCAAGGTTCTTTCCCCCGGCCTTCGTGTAGGCTTCTGCATCGCTCCCCAACCGCTGATTGCAAAATTCACGGCTATTAAGCAGACGCAAGATGTACATTCCAACATCCTGGCGCAAATGATCGCGTATCATTTTATCACAGATTATGATTTTAATGCCCATTTAAAACACTTACGCGCGCTTTATACAAAAAAAGCCGCTCTGTGCTTACAGAAGGCAGAGGAATGCTTGATGCCGGAAATTACCTACAACCGTGTTACCGGCGGACTGTTCATGTGGTGTACACTGCCGGAACAAATCGATATGCATGCGTTCTGCACTCGGGCAATTACTGAATACAACGTAGCTGTAGTGCCGGGTAATGCCTTTGCGGTAAATCCCCAAAATCCGTCAAAGAACTTCCGTGTAAATTATTCTACGCCTACAGATGAACAGATTATCCGCGGAATGGATGCTTTAAAAAAGCTTAAGGACGCCATGCTGTCGGATACATAATCTTCTTTAGATACGAAAGGAGAACGTATGGTTTATATTGTAGAAGACGATAATAATATACGTGAACTCGTTGTGTATACTCTCTCCTCTACGGGAATTCCCACCTCAGGTTTCGCGCTGCCGTCACTTTTTTGGGCAGAAATGAAAAAACAATTGCCTGACCTTGTGATGCTGGATATCATGCTGCCGGAAGAAGACGGTCTTTCTATTTTGGAAAAACTGCGCGCGGATTCTCGCTATAAAGATCTGCCGGTTATTTTGCTTACCGCTAAGGGCACCGAATACGATAAAGTTCTCGGTTTTGAAAAAGGCGCCGATGATTATATTCCCAAGCCCTTTGGTATGATGGAAATGGTGGCAAGAGTAAAAGCACTGCTGCGCAGAAGCACACAGAGCAAAAATCCTCAGGAATATACGGTGGGGCCTTTATATGTATGTCCCTCCACCCATTCGGTAAAAGTCAACGGACAGGAAATTCCGCTCACGTTAAAAGAATTTGAACTTTTATGCCTTCTGCTGGAGAAAAAAAATTTAGTACTTACACGGGATCAGCTGCTGAACCATATTTGGGGCTATTCCTTTGACGGCGAAAATCGCACCGTCGATGTACATATCCGTACACTTCGCCAAAAACTCGGCAGCGCCGGCAGTATGATTGAAACGATACGCGGCGTAGGCTATAAGATTACCCGTCCGTAACCACAAGGAGTTTTTATGATAAGCTTTGAAGATATAAAAAACAATGCCGCGGTAAAAACCTATATTCAAAAAGCCGATGTTTCCTTACAGGCACTGGGCTATACCGAACACAGCTTTGCCCATGTAACAAAGGTAGCCGTCTGCGCGGGCGATATTCTGGCACAGCTAAACTATCCGCCTCATGAGGTAGAACTGGCAAAAATCGCCGGCTACCTGCACGATATCGGAAACTTAGTGAATCGGATTGATCATTCCCAAAGCGGCGCGGTGATGGCTTTTCGTATATTAGACCACATGGATATGGACGCCGAAGATGTAGCGACAATTATTACCGCCATCGGCAATCATGACGAAGGTACGGGCGTTCCCGTGGACGAAGTTTCCGCCGCCTTGATTTTAGCCGATAAATCAGATGTTCGCCGCAGCCGGGTGCGAAACAGCGATATTTCTACTTTTGATATCCATGATCGGGTAAATTTTTCGGTAAAGGATTCTTCCTTAAAAATCAGTTCAGATAAAACCTCCATCACTCTATTTCTTGAAATCGAAACCAAATACAGCAGCATTATGGATTACTTTGAAATTTTTCTGGACCGCATGATCCTCTGCCGAAAAGCCGCTGAAAAGCTGGGCTTGAAATTCCGCCTGGAGATTAACGGTCAGACTTTGCTGTAAAAACGCCTTATCTGCTGAAAAAAGACGGCCATGCCGTCTTAAAATACAGACTCTTTGTTTAAAAATTTTCGCTTTCTCCACAAGATGAAATCCCTGCTTTTTATAAGGGATTTCATTTTATTTTGCGTAATTGAAAAACTCCTGGCGGCTGCCGCAAAAGACATTGATATCGATATATCTTTCTCGGCCGTCATATCCCTGAAGCCGAGCTCTGTTGGTAAACTGCCAAAATGTCCAGGCGCGGCCGTCGCTTAAGCATGGCTCTGAAACTACGTTGCGGATCCAGATATCACATTCTTCATAGGCGCCGGCAATATAGAGTTGGTAAGAACGTTCCGTAGCATAAAGAATGGGATCCATATGATAGTGTTCGCGCAGGGCTTTCATCATGCTATCCAGTTCCCGCCTTACCTGTGCCTGCGCCGGCGGATTTTTTTCATTTTCCCCGTAAAACTCCACATCAATGACCGGCGGCAGCATAGCTTCTGTTTTTTCTACATGTTCTATAAAATTTTCCGCCTGCGTTTGGCCGGGGCTGTCATAGCTGAAAAAATGATAGGCACCTACACGCAGGCCGTTTTGCTGTGCCTGTGTAAAGTTATAGTCAAAACATGCGTCAATAAAACTGCTGCCTTCCGTTGCTTTAATAAAGGCAAACTCAATTCCCTGACTGCTTAAAACAGCCCAATCAATTACCCCCTGATGGGCGGAAACATCCACTCCTCGTATAGGATAAAGCTCTTTTGAGGGATTGTTCAGCAAAAACACTCCGTAAAAGAACAGTAAAAAAATTAAAATAGCCGTTAACGCCAGCGCTGACGTACCGATCAACAGCCTTTTTTTATTGCCGGTCACGGTATCTCCCTCCGTAAACAAAAAGGAAGGCATGCCTTCCTTTTTTTCTTTATGCCCACCACATTTCGCCCATGGGCTGAACACTCATAATATCTTTGAGGAAATCAATCGCTTTTTCCAGTCCCTCTTCTACACTCATAAACATATCCTCATGCTCAATGGAGAGTACGCCGTCATAGCCAACCATGCGCAGCATGCTTACAAACTCTTTCCACTTAGCCGTATCCAACCCGTAGCCTACGGTGCGGAACGTCCACGGTCGGTTCAGTACATCACTGTAATGTCCCGTGGAAAGCACACCCGTCTTTTTTATATTTGCCGTATCCAGATAGGTATCCTTGGCGTGTACGTGATGAATCGCTTTGCCGCCCAGCATACGCACTGCTTCAGCGGGATCCATTCCCTGCCAAATGAGATGACTGGGATCGAAATTCGCGCCGATCGTATCTCCCACGGCTTCCCGCAGCCGCAGCAAAGACGCCGTATTATATACACAGAACCCCGGATGCATCTCCAATGCGATTTTGGTTACCCCGTGCGCGTTGGCAAAAGCAACGGCTTCTTTCCAGTAAGGAATCAGAACATCGTTCCATTGATACTCCAGAATATCCGCAAAATCCGGCGGCCAGGAGCAGGTTACCCAGTTAGGAACCTTATCTTCGGGAGATCCGCCCGGACATCCGGAAAAGGTTACTACGGTATCCACACCTAAAAGCTCTGCCATTTGTACGGTCTTTTCATAATCACTTTGAAATTTGGCCGCCGTGGCCTTGTTGGGATGTACGCAGTTACCATGGCAGGAAAGCGCGGAGATCTGAAGATCATACTTTTTTAAAAGTGCCTTCAGCTCTTCTATTTTTTCAGGATTCCCCAGATAATCATCGGGATTCACATGCGTATTGCCGGGGAAGCCGCCGTTTCCGATTTCTACCATTTGGACGCCGCGCTCGTGCAGCCATTTTAAAGCTTCCTCAAGGCTTCTGTCATAGAGCGGAACCGTTAAAACACCAAGTTTCATAATCAATCTCTCCTATTTATGAAAAAATTTTTTTAATATTTTTCGCGCCTATCTCAACGCTTTTGAGCGGCGGACAGGAATATTCTTCCTGTTCCAGAATACCGATAGAGGTACCGCCGGCTTCCGCGGCCTGCATAATTTCCCGCCAAGGCAGAATTCCCGTGCCGAATTCCGCATTTTTTCCGTCGCTGCCGTATTCTTTCATATGAATGGAGATCAAGCGACCGGTATTCTGTTCAATGAAAGCCACGGGATCGATACCGGCGGTTTTTACCCAGAATACGTCCGGCTGCAGTTTCAGTCCCTGAACGGATGTAATATAGTCCATACCGCAGGTTCCGTTATCATCCAATGCTTTAAATTCAAAAGCATGGTTATGATATCCGAAATCAAAGCCCTCCGCAAGAAAAGCTTCCCGCATTTTTCCGATTTCTTCTACTGACTTTTTCGCGTCCTCAAGCGTATCGATTTTATACCAAGGCAGAACAATGTTCGTATTGCCCACGGCGTGGTTGAATTCTACTTCCTCTTTAAAATTATCGGTAAAACGGTGATATCCTACATGGGAAGAAATCGCTTTCAAACCCAAGTCCTCCAGCAGCATTTTCATTTCCTTACCGCCGATTCCGTAATATCCGGCAAATTCAATGCTTTGAAAGCCCATTTCGGCTATTTTTTTCAACACCAGTGCCGCGTCTTTCGCGGTATCTTCCCGCAGGGAATAGAGTTGAAGGCCAAATCGTTTATCCATAGCAGCTTCTCCTTTTTTTGTTTTCTCTTATTAGTATAAAGGAAAAAATTCTCTATTTCAAGACGAATATAGATATTTTTAAGACAAATCTTGCGGTTTTGCATCCATTAAGCATTGATATTCAAAACAGTATCTATTTCGCATCGTGGAAAATTGATACGGATCATTTATGATTAAGCGTTCTTTTGCAGTATCGCTCTTTATAAAAACTGTTATCTATCATACGTGTTGTTGCCGAAAAATATTGATACAACGAAAAAATTATACCGAAAGACAGAAGGAAATCTTTTCTCCCTATGCAGGCCTTATGATAGCTCAGGGATGAAAATTTTTTTGAAGCAACCTTTGCCTGCGCGCCGATTTCAAGGAAAACGCAACCGTTTTTGACAATTTCGTTATATTTATACGCCGGAAAGATCAAAGGCAGGGGTATATTCCTCTTTGGCGGAAGAGAGTTCCTGCAAAAAGCCTTCCCGCACTCCTTTTTTCAGCATGTAGTTGCGCGCAATAATATATTCTTTTTTACTGATTCGACGGTTTAATTCGTCAAAGGGCAAGAGCGTATAGGGGGTATACTGACTCATTAGTGAAAAGAGCACGTCGCCCTTATGGAAAGTACGGCTGATCCAATCGATTACGCCCAAGGTGTTTTCTATATTGTTGGGCAGAATCAGGTGGCGTATCAGTACCCCGCGCCGCAGCAGACCGTCTTTTATTAGATACGGACCGGTTTGCCGGAACATTTCCCAAATAGCTTTTTGGGCTTTTTCGGGATAATCCGGCGCGTGAGCGTATTTTTCCGCCGCTTTCTTTGATGAAAACTTAAAGTCAGGCAAATAGACGTCGACCAACCCCGACAGCATCCGTAGAGCCGTACGGGTTTCATAGGCGGAGGAATTCCATACTACCGGAAGAGGAGCCTTTTTGAGCAGTGGTATCAGCTGCTGCGTATAATGTGTGGGCGTAACAAAATTCAAGTTATGCGCCCCTGCCGTTTTCAACTCATAAAAGATTTCCGTTAAGCGTTCCGGAGAGATTCTTTTTCCTACGCCGCCTTTTGAGATTTGGCTGTTTTGACAAAAGACACATCGCATATTACAGCCGGTAAAAAATATAGCGCCGCTGCCGTTGGTACCGCTTATGCAGGGTTCTTCCCAATGATGCAGTCCGGCCCGCGCCAGCTTCAGTGTATCATCCGCGCCGCAGAAGCCCGTCGTGACGGATCGGTCCGCCTTGCATCGGCGCGGACAAAGCGTACAGGGCGTCATAAGCAACCTCCGTTCGTATTGAGCAGCGGCAGCAGCCATGTATAGAATTCATTTTGAGCATAGCGTTCCATGAAAGGGCTGTGTCCGCAGCGCTGTAAAACAAGCACTTGTATGGGAAGATTTTTCAAAGGTTCCCATACACCCTCGGGCGGGTGAGGATCTTCCTGCCCGAAAACAAAGAAAAGTTCGCAAGAAAGATTTTTAAAGCAGGAAAGGATTTCTCCTGCTTTGCGCATTTGATCGGCTTCCTTCCAAACACGTGTCATCATTTCCTCATCTACTTTATCTGCTTTATGTAAAGACAAATCTTGTGGACAGTAATTGTCGGTACGGTCAAAAAAAGAATGAAGAGTTTCTTTATTTCCTTCCGCGCTTTTTAAGAGCGTCTGAAAGCGAATTCTTTCTTCTTCGGAAAGTCTGGCGGCTCTGCGAAGGTTAATTTGACCGGCGTAATGCGTCTCTAAAGGCGGACAGCCGATTAAAATAAGCTTTTCCGTGCGCTGCGGGTATTTTTGGGCAAAAAGGGCAGCCAGCCATGCGCCCCAAGAATGACCGATGAATGTCAGTCGACTTCCTGAAAGATTTTCTGTTTGACGAAAAAGCTCATCTACCAGACCCATGACAGAATATTCCGATTGCAGCGGTTCGGCGATACCTAATCCCGATCGCTTATACAGCTCTGCGGCAAAGCCCCGCAGGGAACCGATTGCTCCGGGACCGCCATGCAGTACAAGAGTTTGGTAGGGAGCGCTTCCGTAAAAACGTATCATACTGTTTTCTCCTGTTTTTTGATTCTCGATATTTGTATTGTAACATAGAATGGATGTCACATACAAGCATAATCCTTTCTTTTTCCATGCTATACTAAAAACAGAGGCGCAAAAAATCCGCGCTTATTTTTATTGAGGAGGAATCGGTTTTGTTGACGTTTACGGTAAAAGATCAGGAAATCACGCGTACCGACACGGAAAAAATAATCGCCGGAAGCGTGAATTATGTGCAGGCCATGTTCAATTTTGACGAGGATTGGAACGACCTTGTCATCACGGCATATTTTCAAATAGGAAATATCCGGCGTGCCGTATATTCGGTACAAAACGGCGTTGCGATTACCGTGCCCTGGGAAGTTCTTCGACCGGGAAATCTGCATGTATATGTGGAAGGATATGACGGTACCGTGCGTTTGGCCGCGGCACGTATGAAGCGTCCTGTAAGGGTGTTCCCCAGCGGAAGGATTCATTGCGCGCAGCCTGCGGGTGAGCCGTCAAAGGATGTATATGAACAGCTGCTGGATGCGTTTGAAGAATCAAAAGATCTTGTAGAGCAGATTTATGCGGATGCGCAGAACGGAGAACTTGACGGAAAGAGTTTGGAGTTTATATGGGACGGTACACGGCTGGGCGTCAGAAAAGAGGGTGAGGAAACCTATTTGTTTTCCGATCTTATCGGGGTCAGCGGCGTGTATGTAGGCAGCGGAGATATTCCGCCGGGGTATCATGTGCAGATTGATCCTGAGGGAAGCGCGCAAAGATTAGTGTTATCGGTAAACGGTGTTTTTCCTGATGAAAACGGTGATATTGCGGCGCAGACAGTAATATCCAATTTAAAACTCAGCAATTTTGAAAACGACGCGGGATATGCCCTGGAAAGCTATGTTGATGAAAAAACTTTTTTTAAGGAAGAAAAAAATTTCTTTTCCGATAGCTGCTTTGAAACATGGCCCGACGGGTGGGAACTGGATAATTTCGGATCCGGTTCCATGAAAACGAGCGAGGGAGTACAAATTACGGCAGGATATACGCTGCAGCAGAAAATTTCCACTGCCGGCCTGAACGGCAGTCTGATTTTTTCCATTGGCAGTATCTGCAATACAAACGGAATTTACGAAAGCATGGGGCAGTCGTATTCCCACACGATTACCTGCTTTATCGGAGATACCGAGGTCACCTATACCATGGAGGGCGGACAGGAACATACCGATGTAGAGATAGAAATTGACGTCTCCGGCATTACCGGTGATACGGTATACGCCGGCATGAGAGGCGGATCCGGAGCATCGGAATCCACTACCGTGATTCAAAATTTCAGGCTTATCTCGGTGAATCAGGCAGCGGATTTACAAAGCGCCTTGCAGCTGCATAATACCAGTTCATCAGCGCATCCTGATTTGGAAGAACGCCTTACAAAGTTCGCAAATGCCGGCCGTGCGCTTTGTTTTTCTAATTATCAAGCTATGCTTGCGGCCATTACGGCAGATCAACCGCTTTGCCCCGGGCAGACGATATATATAGAAACTTCCGGATGTCCGGATGTATGGATCAGCAGCAACGATAATGCTTTTTTAGGCGCTTATTCGTATACTTCCGACGCACAAATGATACAGGATTTAAAAAACACGGGATCTATTATACACAGAGGACATATGATAAGACCCATAAAGGCCGTATAAGTTTTTTATATTAAAATAGGAGGAAATGAATATGAGCATTCCGGTTTTACGAGTGTTTGACAATACAGGAAAAAATATTGAAATTCCGGCAATTAAAGGGGAACCGGGAGATTTGACTTCAAATATTCTGCTGAGCGCGGGCAGTGATTCCGGCGATTATACTCTGCGGTATTCCGATGGAATTCAGATTTCTTACGGATCGTTCGGGGCGCAGGTGCAAAGTGCGGAGTCGTTAGCAGAGCTGAATGATACAAAAATTTTTTGTACGCTTTCTTTGATCTTACCGATTTCTATGCAAAATCGCATTTTTTCCGGAGATTTTCTTTTTGAGCCTACGTTGTTTTTACAGTACACCGATACCGACGGTGAAGATGTTTGCTTGAGCTTGGACGGTAGCGCTACGATAACCTCCATTGAAAATATCAAGGGCCTCTTTCTGAGAAGCGCGGTATCAACAGCGTTGACGGGGCGTATTCGCTATTGCGCGATGGGCAGGTGGAAATAAATGGAGATTATTACTGCGTGCTTGTCGAGTGTGTTTACCGGCATTTTTTTATTTGCGCTGCAAAAAAAAATAGAAAAGCAGCAAAAAAATGAAGAGGAAAGAGAAATTTTACGCAACAAGTACATAAAATTAATCGTGGATCTTACATTGGCTACTCATGCGCTTTCCGAAGCCAGCGCCGTGGCGTTAAAAAAGGGAAAAACCAACGGCGAAACAGAAAGAGCTCTGACTTACGCGCGGGAAATCAAGTATAAGCACAGAGATTTTTTAGAGAGCAACGGTATCAAAAATTTATTTTAAAGGGAGAAAAATTATGGAAAATTTTGTTGCCATTCCTTGTATTACTGTCATTGTGTTTCTTTTGGCGGAGCTGTTTAAACTGCTTACAAAAAATCAAAAGAATCAATTGATTCCCGCACTTTGCGGACTTTTCGGCGCGATTTTAGGTGTAGTGTGCTTTTTATGGGTACCTGAATATATTGCCGGAGAAAACCTTTTACAAGCGATTGCTACGGGAATTGTCAGCGGTTTTTCGGCTACGGGGATTCATCAAATATATAAGCAGACATCTGTAGGCGAAAAGAACAGTGGCTGACGGCTTTTTACTGCGGCCGCGCGCTTATTACGCGGCCGCAAAATACATGTTTTAAGCATTAAAAGCGGCATATTTATTCCATATCTAACGCAAAAAAAACAAGTGCGGTATCTGACGGTATAATCAATGAAAAATTGGCTGTAAAAGCAGATTTTTTATGAAAAAATCAAAACAGCGGGAACAAAAAGGATGTAATATTTGAGGCAAAAGATGTGTGGCGAATTTGTCAGACAAAAAAGCGGTGTATGCGCAAAATTATGAAATAAATTTAAGTTTTTTATTGAAATTTATGATAGACCGTGTTATAATATAAAAAATCAAGAAGGATAAAATTGCGTTTGGGGCGGGTGTTATGGCATATTGCAATCATTGTGGGGTTTATGTGAATGAGCAAGCGGAATTCTGCCCTAACTGCCATGCGCCGTTAACAGGTAATAGGCAAAATTTTTCCGGATATAACAGTGAAAAAACGCTGCTTCGCAATCATCCCAAACGCGGTCGGGCGATTGCTTCTTTAGTGCTGGGAGTCTGCAGTTGTGCGCTTTTAAATATTCCCTGCGGTATTCTGGCCATTGTGTTCGGCGCTTCAGCCCGAAAATCGGCAAAGCATGCGATGGCAACGGCGGGATTGACCTGCGGCATTATCGGTGTATCTTTGGCATCCGTAGCTTGGATTTTTATACTGTTGTTTTATTTGTAAAAACGATTGATAGCCGAAATCTTATTTGGCTTTTATATAATAGCAAAGAAGAGGTAGTGTAATATGGCATATTGCAATTATTGCGGAACTTATGTGGACGATCAGGCAATGATTTGTCCGAACTGTAATGCGGCGCTGCATTATAATCAACCCAATGTTCAGCCGGTAATGGACGCGCAGGGCAATGTTCCCCTGGACATTCATCCCAAGCGGGGAATGGCGATCGCTTCCTTGGTACTGGGAATCTGCAGCTTCTTTTTCTGCGGATTGCTGCTGGGGATTCTTGCTGTTGTATTTGGTTCTTCGGCCAACCGTGAAGGAAAGACCTCTGTGGCTACAGCGGGTAAAATATGCGGCATTATCGGAATCGTTTTTTCTGTGCTGGTTATTTTACTTATGGTAATCATTTTCTCCGCATTATTGGCAGAAGGATGGTCATATATGGCCTTGGCTCCTTTTGTATAAAATCAAATACTTTTTTACTTGACATTCTCTGCCGTTACGTATATAATGAGTATGCTTTCTGGGTGTGGCGCAGTTTGGTAGCGTGCATGAATGGGGTTCATGAGGCCGGAAGTTCAAGTCTTCTCACCCAGACCACAGCGAGAGCCTCAATGCGCAAGCCGCGTTGGGGTTCTTGTTTTTATTGTTTCGCGCGTGTTGAAATTTTATCTTTTTTTTGTATCGATAGTTTTTATATTTTATGAAGGCGTAGCTCAGTTGGTCAGAGCACTTGCTTGACATGCAAGGGGTCGGTGGTTCAAATCCACTCGTCTTCACCATAATAGGAACATAAAAAAGATACAGCCATGGAAAACCTCGATTTTATCGGGGCTTTTCGCATTTTTAACGGTAAAAAAGCAAGGGTTGACTGTATAAATGAAAATCGTCCTTTCGCCCAATGCAGAGAGATCTGAACTCTCGCGATAAGCGCAAAACCTGCAGGCAAAGATAAAATTCACCTACCTTTTTGCTGCTGTTGAGCCAATCGTTAAAAGCGGTTGGTTTTTTCAATTTCAAGCAAAAGGATGAAAAAACTATACTACATGCATTTATTCAAACAAAAAACGATGAAAATCTTGCATGGGAGTTTCGCCGAGCTTTATGTTTTATATTCCGAAATACAGGCAGTCGGCATTCATGAATGGATTGAAGATATCCGACAGATAATCTACGACGTCGGTACGGTTTTCGAACCCCTTTATTTTCTATTAACCGGACAACTTTATGATGCAGAATACAAAATTAGGGCTTGTCTAAACTGCATCATTTGTGTTATCTTATTCATAGTGAATAGGGTGAGCCTGCCTTTTGGTTTTGTCTTAGCAACTCTACCTTATCAAAGGTCATTCCTATTCGTTTCTATTTTTTCTTTTGTCAAACGAAAAAGAGCATGAAAACTTATGTAAACAAAGTTAAGTGTGCAACTGTATTTAAGAAAGACATATCCCCTACAGATATAATTTGTCCCCGATTAATGGAACATTTCTACATTATAGAATATGCACAGCTTATAAAAAAATGTTTATGTGGGATGCCTTCACCAGATAGCATAATTGGTGTTATTACTGATCAAACAATTATATTGAATGAGAATGCGAAAAAATATACTTTAAGCATTAACAGAATAAGAAAAGAATGCGAAGATTGTCGGTATGTGTATATTTGTATGGGGCAAAATTGCAAAGAATGCTTAGATGATTTTTTAGTGCTTATAAAGATTTTCCAGAACTTGCTTCCGAACCAGAATTGCTTCCTGTTTCACCAAAACCTAACGAGAGGAGACCATATCCTTCATAAATAACAGTATAACACAAGGCATGGCATATAAGCAATCCCTAATGAAATATGCTGAAAATATATGTCAGAAAAGCCTGCAGAAGGTACAACAAAAGCTGGTTGTATACCTGCTTTGGGAAAACCCGATGGAACGGAACAGCAGAGTCTCTGGAGTACCGGTCCGGACAGCTTCACGGTCATCCGGACTAACATACGCGGGACAAACTAAAGCTGATCTGGGATCCGCGTTGCCCTAACCCTAATCTGGGTATAGTGGAATTCTGGTTCCGGCTGCGCCAACGTGGGTTCACACGCCGTCCGGAGAGCTTATTGCGGGTGAGGAGAAAATCGGGTATGTTTCCCAAATCGAAAAAGAAGGAGCCATGTAAACAAAACCCTATAAGCAAATGACCTATCCCGGTTAAAGAGTCCTAATAGATGTAAAAGAGTGGGTTGCTGACTCTGACCTGCGTCTCTTTCAGTATGCTGCCATTGATGAGTTCACACGCCCGCGCTTCCCGACAGTTTATCCGGAGCAATCCGCTTATTCCTCTGCTGACTTTCTCAAAAAGCTGGTAAATTGGTATGAACATAGAGGAATTCAAGTAGAGTGTGTCCAGACCGATAATGGGTTTGAATTTACCAACCGTATCTCAAACAGCAAATGGAATCTTGCCACTCTTTTTGAAGCCACGGCTGCCAAGTTGAGTATTCGCTACAAGCGAATCCGCCCCTATACACCGCGACGCAACCGAAAGGGCGAGCGCAACCGCCGAAAAGACACTTTTACACCGCACATATTTTTTTAATAGTTTTAAAAACAACTTGCTGTTCCCGTCAGAAAATACAATAACTTTCCTACGCGCCCGCATAACTGCAAATCTCCTGCCGATTCCATTCAGGCTTTTCTCCGATACGGTGAGATCTTCTGATTTTATAACGTATCATTGACAAACCTACATAAAAAATTTTTACCGGGGGTATGGAGGAGATTGTTTTTTTGCTTTTTCTGTGATACAATACGAAAAAGAGCTTGACGGAGGCTGCGCAAATGAGTTACAGAGTTGATAAAAAAGACCGGTGGCAGGCCAAATGGATTTTTGGAAACAATACGTTTCTCTCTGCCGCGGAAACAATAGAAAATATTGAAGGCGCTAAATGGATATGGCCGCGGACGTATTCTCGGGTGCATATGTGCCGTGATTTTACGGTAGAACCCTTTGAAAGCGCGCAAGCGCATTTTCGGTGTGATAATTGCTTTGATTTATATATAAATAAAGCGCTTGTCTGTCAGAATGTAAAAGAGTTTGAAGGCAATGTCGCCGCGTTTTTACAGCCGGGGGAAAACAGGATCGCCGTGCGCTCGTATCAAACGGCGGATATCGGTTTTTTTTCTTCGGCTTTTTGCGGGAAAATTGATTTTATCAAGGGAGATCAGAAGCAGAGCGTTGTTACCGACGAACAATGGAAATGCTATTTTACTGCGGATTTTTGGAGTAATGAGGAACCCGAGGATTGGATGGACGGGCATTGCCGCGAAGGAGAACTGAAATGGTGCGAAATCCATCCGCGGCTGATCAAACGTTCGCTGTATATGCGCAAAAGTTTTATGCTGGAGAAGAACATAAAAAAAGCGGAGTTATGCGTCAGCACCGCGGGAGAAGCTGAGATGTATATCAACGGTCGGCGCACCGATCAGGAAATTCTTTCGCAGGGAATCTGTGAAAAATATAAAGAATACCGCCGCTTAGATGTTACACCGCTTTTGAAAAAAGGTAAAAATGCCATTGGTGCCGTTACCGGAAACGGCTGGCTGAACAGTGAATCACACAGCGAGGTATATATGAACCGCAATATGCTGTTGGCCGAGCTTACCGTTACTTTTGAAGATGAAAGCCGGATTGTTATCGGCACCGACGATACCTGGCGTTTGGCGTTTTCGCCTCTTACGGATAACGACCTTCAGCTTGGAGAACGTTATGACGCAAATTTGGAGATCAAAGGATGGAATCTTCCGGAGTTTGACGATTCTTCCTGGGCGTTTGCCGCGCAAGAAGAATCACAGGTGGAAATTCGGCCGTATGTGGAGCGCAGCTATCCCGGAATCAAAATTGTCAAATTGTTAAAACCTTTCAGCTGTACGGTTCTTCAAGATAAAATTTATCTGTTTGATTTCGGCGTAAACTGCGCCGGAAGATATCGAATTGTTTTACGGAACACCGAGAAAGGACAAAAGATAAAAATTAATTTTTGCGAAAGACTGACTCCTGAGGGAGATTTTCAAACCATCGTGTACGGCCCGGTCTTTTATCCTGCGGACAGTTTTCCCGGAGGAAAGTCGGCCGCGTGTTTAAAAAATTATGACGTATATACCTGCCGCGGCGGTTTGGAGGAGGTCTATGAACCTCACTTTGCTTTCAGCGGATTTCGGTATATCTATGTGGAAGGATGCACCTCGAAAGCGCAGATCGGTGATATCGTTTTGACCGTAATGCATAACGATATTCCTAAAAACGGTGTGCTTCAAAGCAGTTATGCTCCGATCAATCAGCTTTATGATACTGTGGAAAGGACGTTTTGGAGCAATACTTTTAACGGCTTGATGGATTGCCCGACCCGTGAAAAGAATTTCTGGACGGGTGATACGCAGTTATTTATTGCCACGGCATGCTGGTATGCCGATTGCTCTCAGCTTTTAGCGCGCTGGACGGATGCGGGAAGAAAAATGTGCCCCGGAGTATACGGTTGGGGTGATGAAACGTATATTGTTCCCTGGACGCTTTATCGCTTTTATCGGGACAAAGAAATCCTGCGTGCCTGCTACGGGGAGATTCTTGCGCTGGCGCGGTATCGCTGTGAAACCGCGGTAAATTACGGCTTGCCGGAAAATCCGCTTTCACCGTTTAACGACCATCTTTCTCCTTATGGACATAATCTTATTCCGGAATTTTTTGCCTCGGCATTTTATTGTTACATGTTGAGAATCACCGCGCAAATTGCCGAGATTCTTGAGGATTTTAAAACGGCTGATGAATTTCAACAAAAACTTCAGCCGGCGATTGACGAATTTAACCGCCGCTATTACAGCGCGGAAGAAGAGGATTATTTGCCTCATACGCAAGCGGGGCTCGTATTGCCGCTGGCTTTTGGGTTGGTACCCTTTGGCAGGGAAAAACGCTTAGCGGCCAAATTGAATGAGCGTATCCTTTCCTGCGGGGGGCATTTGGATACAGGCTATGTGACTACCCGATATTTGATGAATGTGCTTTGTGATTACGGCTATTTTGATACGGCGTTTATGCTGCTGGATCGTACCGAATTTCCCTCCTGGCGCTATATTTTGAATACCGGCGCTACCACAATGACCGAGACTTGGAAAGGGATGCTGGATGAGGACGGCTCTATCAGTATGAATCATTTTGCGTTAGGCTCGGTTGTGGGGTGGATGTTTGAATATTTGGCAGGAATTCGATTTGAGCGTTCCTCTCCCGGTTTCCGGCATATTGTATTGCAGCCCTGTTTCCTCCGCCGCATCGGTTCGTTTCATGCGAAATATCAATCCGTAAGCGGTCCCATTCAAGTAAATTGGCAGTTTGAAGGGGAAAAGGTTATTTATTGTTTTGAAACCCAGCAAAACGTAACTTTGATCCTGCCTGACGGCTCTTCTCACGGGTATGCCGCCGGCAAGCATCGCGTTGTTGTGAATTTTGCACAGGAAACATAAAAATTTATGCAAATAAAATGAATAAATACCGTAATCCAACGATATTTATTTTGCCTGCGTAAAGGGGGTGAATGCTGCGGCGCGTTCAAAAAATAATTGGCTTTATGCATAAAACAAAAATATTTTGCATGTAAATGCAATTTGTGTTCGGCGCTTTTTTATGGATGCGAAGACACAAAAAACGTTTTAGGGTTCCTGTTTTTATGGCTTTACGGTTTCTTTATAAAAACTTAATATTTTTGGGCGGCATTTGCTTGACAAAAATACAGATATGATGCATAATTATGCATATATTCTCAAAACAGAAAAAGAGGTACCTTATGGTAAAGGTTTTTATTGATGGCAAGGAGGGCACAACGGGCCTGAGAATTTTTGACCGGCTTATCGAGCGGGGAGATCTTCAGCTGTTGATGCTGGAAGAATCGCAGCGCAAGGAGCTTTCGGCCAGAAAAGAGATGCTTAACAGCTGTGATATTGCATTTTTATGCTTGCCAGACGCCGCCGCAGAGGAAGCGGCGGAGCTGGTGGAAAATGACCGCATTAAGCTGATCGATGCTTCTACCGCGCACAGAACGCTTCCTTCATGGCAATACGGTTTTCCCGAACTGTTTGAAGACGGCTTCGCGTTAATAAAAAATGCAAAACGTATAGCTGTGCCGGGTTGCCACGCCAGCGGCTTTATCGCGTTGATCTATCCTTTGCTTCAGGCGGGAGTGCTTCAAAAGGATGCGCTGCTTACTTGTCATTCCGTTACCGGCTATTCCGGCGGAGGAAAAAAGATGATTGCCGAATATGAAGCCGACGAGCGCAGCAATTTGCTTGATGCGCCGCGGCAATACGGGATTACCCAGCAGCATAAGCATTTGAAAGAGATGCGGGTGATTACCGGGCTGGAAAATGCGCCTGTCTTTTGTCCGATTGTAGCGCCGTTTTACAGCGGTATGCTGGTAACGGTCCCTCTGTTCAGGCAGCAACTGCAAAAATCTTATACAATGGAAGATATCAGAAGTATCTATCGTGAAAAATATACTTTTCCGCTTGTTCGGTATCAAGAAGCAATGGATGAAAACGGTTTTCTTTCCGGCTGCGCCATGCAGAACCGAGATTCGATGGAGATATCCGTTTGCGGAAATGAAGACAGAATACTATTGATTGCCCGGTATGATAACTTAGGCAAAGGCGCTTCCGGCGCGGCCATAGAATGTATGAATATTATGCTCGGCTGTGACCCTTTAACGGGACTTAAAATATAAGGAGTATTGACCAATGGAACAGATAAAAGGCGGCGTTTGCGCCGCGAAAGGCTTTACCGCTTCGGGAATCCATTGCGGTATCAGGAAAAATAAAACCAAAAAGGATTTGGCGCTGATTTATACCCAACAAAAAGCCGCGGCTGCGGCGGTGTATACGACGAATCTTGTGCAGGGGGCGCCGATTACGGTAACTAAGGCTAATATTGCCGATGGATACGCGCACGCAATGCTTTGCAACAGCGGCAACGCGAATACCTGTAACGCCGACGGCGTAGCTGTAGCGCAAAAAATGTGCGCTTGCTTGGCGCAGGAACTTCATATTTCAGAAAAAGACGTTATCGTTGCTTCCACCGGCGTAATCGGTCAGCGGCTTGATATTACGCCGATTGCGCAGGGAATTCCGGCGTTGGTCAATGCCCTGGGGGATTGCAGTGCCGATGCCGCCGAGGGAATTATGACCACGGATACCAAGCGTAAAGAAATCGCTTTTTCTTTTGAGGCCGGCGGTAAAACCTGCCGTATCGGCGGTATTGCCAAGGGTTCGGGAATGATTCATCCGAATATGGCTACGATGCTCGTGTTTATTACAACCGATACGGCCATAACACCCAAGATGCTTCAGCAGGCGCTTAAGAAAGATGTACAAACTTCTTTTCATATGGTGAGCGTTGACGGAGACACGTCGACGAATGACATGGTTTCGGTGCTTGCCAACGGCTTGGCCGGAAATGATATCATCGATTGCGAAGGACCGGATTATGATGCTTTTTGTGAGGCGCTTCACGCGGTGACGGTGTATCTTTGCAAAATGATCGCCGGCGACGGCGAAGGCGCTACCAAATTGCTGGAGTGCAGAGTTTTTGGCGCGCAGGATGCTTCTGTGGCCGCTGTGGTGGCTAAAAGTGTGATCTGTTCTTCCCTGGTTAAAGCCGCCATGTTCGGCAGCGACGCGAACTGGGGCAGGGTACTTTGCGCCATCGGCTATAGCGGCGCTAAGGTAAATGTGAATAAAATCAATGTTTCGTTCGCGTCTAAAAAAGGAAAGATCGATGTTTGCAAAAACGGTGCCGGTATTGATTTTTCCGAAGAAAAGGCAAAAGAAATTCTGTTGGAAAATGAGATAGAGCTGCTTATTGATTTACAAGACGGCAGCGCGTCGGCTACGGCATGGGGCTGCGATCTTACTTATGATTATGTAAAAATCAACGGAGATTATCGTACCTGATAAAAATCGAAACCATAAAGAGACAAGAGGATAGAAAGATGAAGTTAACCAGCAGTCAGCAGGCGGAAGTGCTTGTACACGCACTGCCGTATATACAAAAGTATTATAAAAAAATCATCGTGGTGAAATACGGCGGCAATGCCATGATAAACGAAGAGCTGAAGAGAGCCGTGATGGGCGATATCGTACTGATGTCGTTGATTGGTATTCAGGTGGTGCTCGTACACGGGGGCGGCCCGGAAATAACCGATATGCTTGCTCGCGTAGGAAAAAAGACTGAATTTATTGAC
This sequence comes from uncultured Selenomonadales bacterium, assembly GCA_905200615.1. GTDB lineage: Bacteria > Bacillota > Clostridia > Christensenellales > QALW01 > UMGS1322. The sequence continues at coordinate 25,931 of CAJKLB010000012.1, forward strand.
GGTTTGCGTGTTACGGATGAAGAAACCGCGGAAATCGTTCAAATGGTACTGGCGGGAAAAATCAATAAGAACCTTGTAAATTTGATACAAAATACCGGCGGCAAGGCGATAGGTCTTTCCGGTATGGACGGTCATTTGATTGAGGCAAAAGTAAAAGATGAACGGCTGGGGCTTGTGGGCGATATTACGAATATCAATGTAGAACCCATTCTTGATGTACTGGATAAGGGATATATTCCCGTGATATCCACGGTGGGTTGTGATAAAGAGGGAAGAAGCTATAATATTAACGCCGATATCGCAGCCTCCATTATCGCCGGAAAGCTTAAGGCCGAAAGCTTTATTTCCATGACGGATATTAAGGGCATTCTGCGGGATAAAGATGATCCGAATTCGCTGATTTCCAAAATTTATGTAAGCGATACACCGCAACTGATGAGTGAGGGAATCATTTCCGGCGGCATGATACCCAAAATACAGTACTGCACCGAGGCCATTCGTATGGGGGTAAACCGCGCGTTTATCATTGACGGCCGGGTACCGCATTCCATACTGATAGAAACCCTTACCGATGAGGGTATAGGAACGATGTTTTTAAGGGGATAACTATGGAAATTCAACAGCTTGATCAATGCTTTGTGGCAAATACGTATCATCGTTTTCCCGTTACGCTTGTTTCCGGGAAAGGAGCACTGCTTCGGGATGAAAACGGAAAAGAATATATTGATTTGGGCAGCGGTATCGCGGTAAATATTTTCGGCGCTGCCGATGAGCAATGGATACAGGCGGTAACCAAACAGCTTTCTATGCTGGCGCATTCATCCAATCTGTATTATACGGCGCCTTGCGCTCAGCTTGCCGCGCTTTTGTGTGAAAAAACAGGCATGAAAAAGGTGTTTTTCGGAAACTCCGGTGCTGAGGCCAATGAATGTGCGATTAAAACCGCGCGTAAATGGGGACATGATCATAAGGGCGCGGATTATGATACGATTATTACGCTGAAAAACAGTTTTCACGGCCGTACCATAGCGACGCTTACCGCTACCGGCCAAGATTCTTTCCATACGGATTTCGGTCCGCTGCCGCGGGGCTTTGTCTATGCTGAAGCGAATCATTGCGCGGATTTAGAAAAATGTATAAAGGAAAATAAGTGCTGTGCCGTGATGATGGAAATCATACAGGGCGAAGGCGGTGTAAAGCCGTTAGAGGAGGACTTTGTTCGCTTTGCACGCCGTGTGACAGAGCAGAACGATATTTTGTTGATCCTTGATGAGGTGCAGACAGGAAACGGACGTACCGGAAAGCTGTACTCTTATATGCATTACGGTATAACCCCGGATATTTTTACAACCGCCAAGGGGTTGGGCGGCGGATTGCCGATAGGCGCCTGCGTAATGAATGAAAAAACAGCCGATACGCTTTCGGCGGGAAAGCATGGATCCACCTTTGGGGGGAATCCGGCTGTATGCGCGGGGGCAGTGAATATTTTAAGCAGGATCAGCGATTCTCTGCTGGAAGGCGTCAGTCGAAAGTCGGAATATATTCTTTCACAGCTGAAAAACGCAAAGGGTGTAAAAAGTGTTACGGGCAAAGGTCTCATGCTGGGAATAGAAAGTGAAAAGCCCGCTTCTGAAGTGATAGCGGAGTGTATGGATCGGGGCGTGCTGGTGCTTTCGGCCAAGGAAAAAATAAGACTGCTGCCGCCGCTGAATATCGATGACGAGCTTTTGAAAAAAGCGATAAATATTTTGAAAGAGGTACTTGCACAATGAAACATTTATTAACATTGATGGATCTTTCCTCTAAGGAAATCATAGAAATTTTAAATACCGCGGATCAGCTGAAATATGAAAAGAAAAACGGTATCGAGCATCATCTTTTAAAGGGCAAGACGTTGGGGATGATCTTTCAAAAGGCTTCCACCAGAACGAGAGTATCTTTTGAGGTAGGCATGTATGATTTGGGCGGATCTGCGCTGTTTTTAAGCGCAAAAGATCTTCAGATCGGACGCGGCGAGCCGATACAGGATACGGCCAGGGTGCTTTCCCGGTTCCTTGACGCCATTATGATTCGTACCTTTGAGCAAAAAGAGGTGGAAGATCTTGCAAGGTTCGGCAGCATTCCTGTTATCAACGGACTTACGGATTACTGCCATCCCTGCCAGGTACTTGCCGACCTGATGACGGTACGGGAATACAAAAAGAGCTTTTCGGGCAGAAAAATGTGTTTTATCGGCGACGGAAACAATATGGCCAACAGTCTGATTGTAGGCGGAATCAAAATGGGTATGGAGGTTTCGGTTGCCTGTCCTGCAAGCAATCAGCCTGACGCACAGATTATGGCATGGGCCGCGGAAAACGGTAAATTCACCTGTACGCCCGATGTGATGAAAGCTGCCGAAAACGCCGACGTGCTGTTTACCGATGTTTGGGCTTCTATGGGGCAGGAGCAGGAAGCGCAGGAGAGAAAAAAGATATTTGCCGGTTACTGTATTGATGAACGAGTCATGGCTGTCGCGAAAGAGGATGCCATGGTACAGCATTGCCTCCCGGCTCATCGCGGTGAGGAGATCACGGCCGAGGTGTTTGAGGCACATGCAGATGAAATTTTTGAAGAGGCTGAAAATCGGCTTCACGCGCAAAAAGCGGTGCTGGTAAAACTGCTTGCTGCCGACGGGGAAAAAGAATGAAAAAAGCATATCTTGTTTTAAGCAGCGGCGACGTGTTTGAAGGCGTTGGGTTTGGCTATGAAGATGAAACCTTGGGGGAACTTGTTTTCACCACCGGTATGTGCGGATATATTGAAACGCTTACCGATCCCAGCTATTACGGGCAGATTGTCATGCAAACGTTTCCGCTTATCGGCAATTACGGCATGATACAAGAGGATTTTGAAGGCAACTGCTGCGTAAAAGGGTACGTGGCACGTTCGTTCTGTGATACACCCTCCAACTTTAGAAGCGGAGGAACGCTGGATTTCTATTTAAAAAAGAATAAGATTCCGGCTATCTGCGGGATTGATACGCGTGAGGTTACGAGAATTATACGGGAAAGCGGCGTTATGAACGCCGCTATATGCCGTGCGATACCGCCGGATACGGAGAAATTGAAAAACTATCGAATTATAGGGGCGGTAAGCGCGGTAAGCAGAAAAGAGAAAGAAACATTTCCCGCCTTTGAAAAAGAAAAATTTAAAGTAGCGCTTGTTGATTACGGCGCGAAACGGAATATTATCCGCAGTTTGCAGCAGCGCGGCTGTCATGTTACGGTATTTCCGCACAATGTAACGGCCGAGGAACTTTACGGATTTGACGGCGTTATGCTTTCTAACGGTCCGGGAGATCCCAAGGAAAATATTTATGAAATCGCGCAAATACAAAAGCTATTGGGCAAAATACCTGTTTTCGGTATTTGTCTGGGACATCAGCTGCTGGCTCTTGCGGCCGGCGGAACAACCGTAAAGCTGAAATACGGCCATAGAGGAGTCAATCAGCCGGTTAGGGAAGTTCAGGGCAGCCGTACATATATAACCAGCCAGAATCATGGTTACACCGTGGTATCCGACAGCCTTGCGGGAAAGGGAAAAATCAGTTTTATCAACGCCAATGACGGTACCTGCGAGGGCATTGATTATCCTGAATTCAAAGCTTTTTCCGTTCAGTTTCATCCGGAGGCTTGCGCCGGCCCCAAGGATACGGCTTTTTTGTTTGATAAATTTACAGCGCTTATGGAGAAAAATAATGCCGATTGATAAAAAAATTAAAAAGGTAATGGTGATAGGCTCAGGGCCTATTGTAATCGGGCAGGCAGCGGAATTTGATTACGCCGGCGCGCAGGCTTGCCGTGTGCTGAAGGACGCCGGCATCAATGTGGTGCTGGTGAATTCCAATCCTGCCACCATTATGACCGACAGTGCCCTTGCCGATGAGATTTATTTAGAGCCGCTTACAAGCCGGACCGTAAAGCGTATTATAAAAAAAGAAAAACCCGATAGCCTTCTCGCGGGCCTCGGCGGTCAAACGGGACTTACGATAGCCATGCAGCTTTCCAAGGAAGGCTTTTTGCAAAAACACGGCGTTCGCCTGCTGGGTACCGACGCGGCGGCAATCGATAAAGCTGAGGATCGGCAGCTTTTTAAGGATACCATGGCCAAGATCGGTCAGCCTATCATTCCGTCGGAAACAGTAAATGATGTGAATGCCGCATTGGAAACAGCCGAAAAAATAGGATATCCGGTTATCGTACGGCCGGCCTTTACCCTTGGCGGTGCCGGCGGCGGTGTTGCGTATAATCGTGAGGAATTGAAGATCATCGCCCGTACGGGGTTGGATATGTCTCCTATCACGCAGGTTTTAATTGAAAAATTTATTTTCGGATGGAAGGAAATTGAATTTGAAACCATGCGTGACGGCGCGGGTAACTGTATTGCCGTATGCAGTATGGAGAATTTTGACCCTGTCGGTGTGCATACGGGTGACAGTATTGTCGTTGCGCCTACCCTTACGCTTTCGGATAAAGAGTATCAAATGCTGAGGACGGCGTCGCTTGATATCATTTCGGCGTTGGGTATTGTCGGCGGCTGCAATTGCCAGTTCGCTTTGAATCCGGAAAGCTTTGAATACGCGGTGATCGAAGTGAATCCTCGGGTATCGCGTTCTTCGGCGCTGGCGTCAAAAGCAACGGGATATCCCATAGCAAAGGTTACAACAAAGATCGCGCTGGGGATGACGCTGGATGAAATTACAAATGATATCACCGGCAAAACCTGTGCCTGTTTTGAACCCGCACTGGATTATGTAGTGGTAAAGCTGCCTAAATGGCCTTTTGATAAGTTTGTAAATGCTTCGCGTACACTCGGAACGCAGATGAAAGCAACCGGTGAGGTAATGAGCATCGCTTCTTCTTTTGAGGCGGCCTTGATGAAGGCGGTACGCGGCGCGGAAATCTCTCTTGAAACGCTTAACCGTCCTTATTCGGGCAGTGAAGAGATTCTTGAACGGCTTAAAAACATTGATGATCTGCGCTTGTTTACCGTGTTTGAAGCGTTAAAAAGCGGTGTGGATATCGATACGGTGTTTGATATTACGCGTATTGACCGGTGGTTCTTAGCCAGACTGAAGCATTTGGCCGATTTTGAAAATAAAATCAGCGGCCGCGGCTTGACCGAGGAAGAATATCGGCAGGCCAAGAATTTGGGGTATACGGACAAGGCTATTGCGCAGCTGACCGGCGCGGTTCCTCCGTTTCAGATGGATGCGGTATATAAAATGGTGGATACTTGCGCCGCCGAATTTGACGCCGAAACACCGTATTTTTATTCTTCCTATGATCCTTATTGTGATTCACGCCGTTTCCCGCGCAGCGGAAGAAAGACGATATTGGTATTAGGTTCCGGACCGATCCGCATCGGGCAGGGAATAGAATTTGACTATTCTTCCGTACATTGCGTATGGACGCTGAAAAAACTGGGCTATGATGTTGCCATTATCAATAATAATCCGGAAACAGTTTCCACTGATTATGATACGGCTGACCGGCTTTATTTTGAACCGCTTACGCCGGAAGACGTCATGAATGTAATCAAAGTGGAAAATCCCATAGGCGTGGTAGTAGCTTTTGGCGGTCAAACCGCAATTAAGCTTACAAAATTTTTGGATGAAAACGGAATTGCCATTCTCGGCACTTCCGCCGATGGCATTGATACCGCGGAAGACCGGGAGCGCTTTGACGCGCTGCTTGAAAAATTCGATATCCGCCGTCCCAAGGGAAAAAGTGTCATGACGCTTGAGGAGGCGGTAGCTTCAGCCAATGAACTGGGGTATCCGGTATTATTACGTCCTTCCTATGTGATAGGCGGTCAAAACATGACCATTGCCCACAACGATGCCGATGTAAAACGGTATATGAAAATTATTCTTTCAGGAAAAATAGAAAATCCTGTGCTTGTTGATAAATATATGGCCGGAACCGAACTTGAGGTGGATGTGATATCCGACGGCGAAAAAGTGCTTATCCCCGGAATTATGGAGCATGTTGAACGCGCCGGTGTGCATAGCGGCGATTCCATAGCCGTATATCCGCCGTACAATTTGAGCGATAAAATGCTGCAGAAGGTAGTGGATTGTTCTCAAAAGCTGGCTCTTTCTTTGGGGACCAAAGGGCTTGTGAATATCCAGTATCTGATTTATGAAAACGAGCTTTATGTCATAGAAGTGAATCCCCGGGCGTCGCGAACGGTTCCGTATATCAGCAAAGTAACAGGCGTACCTATGGTGGAACTGGCTTCGCGCGTAATGACGGGGGAGTCGCTCAGCAGTTTGGGATATGGCTGGGGACTTTACAAAACACCGCCGTATTTTGCGGTAAAGGTACCGGTATTTTCCTTTGAAAAACTTCAGGATGTCAACTCCATACTCGGACCGGAGATGAAATCTACCGGTGAGGTTTTAGGAATAGGCAAAACTACGGCTGAGGCGCTTTTCAAGGGGCTTACCTCCGCAGGGTTTAAAATTCAGCCGCCGGCGGGTGAGAACAAAACGGGTGTGTTTATCAGTGTTGACGAGCATGATTATTTAGACGCCGTTTCTGTGGCAAAAAAGCTGGATGATCTGGGAATGACCATTTATGCAACACCCGGTACAGCCGAGGCAATACGTCCGCTGGGAATTGATGTGATCACACTGAAAAGCATGGATGTTCAGGAAGATAAATTTAAACTGATGGAAGAAGGAAAAATCAGTTATATTATCTATACCGGTGCGCTGTATGATGCTACTATGGGGGATTATATGGCACTTCACCGCAGAGCGCTTCAGCTCTCCATCGCGTGCCTTACTTCGTTGGATACCGCCAACGCCTTGGCGGATATTATCGCCAGCCGATTCAATGAGGATAATACCGAGCTTGTGGATATCAATCATATGCGCAGCCAAAGGAATATTTATACGTTTGCCAAAATGGAAAGCGCGGGCGATGATTATATTTTCTTTGATAACCGTGACGGCCGCATCACTTGCCCGGAATCCTTATGCGTTTCTTTGTGCAGCCGTCATTACGGCATCGGCGGTGACGGGATCGTTCTCATTGAGAAATCCTCTGCAGCCGACGCAAAAATGCGGATTTTTAATTCGGACGGATCCGAGGGGAAAATGGCCGGCAACGCCATACGCTGCATAGCAAAATTTCTTTTTGATAAAGGAATTGTAAAGAAAGAAGAAATGAGAATAGAAACGGCCAGCGGCATCAAGGCGGTTACGGTATTTGTGACGAATAATCTTGTAACTTCCGCTACTGTGGATATGGGCGCGGCCAGTTTTGCGCTTTCTGACTTACCTGCGCTGCTGCCTCAGGAGGAGGCCATTGATTATCCTATTGAAATCGCTCAAAAAGAGTATCGCATTCATTGTGTTTCCATGGGAAATCCGCACTGCGTGGTATTCTGCGAACGGCTGGATATCCTGGATATCGATACGCTGGGGCCTCTTTTTGAGAACGCGCCGATTTTTCCTGAGCGTGTGAATACGGAGTTTGTACGCTGTGTGAATGCTACAACCCTTAAAATGCGTGTGTTTGAACGGGGAAACGGAGAAACCTTTGCCTGCGGTACCGGAGCCTGCGCGGCCGTAGCGGCGGCGGTGAAAAACGGCTTTTGTAAAAAAGGAGAGGATATTACCGTAAAGGTCAAAGGCGGAGAATTGATTGTTAATTATACAGATGAAACCGTATATTTGACCGGCAGCGCCCATTTGGTGTTCGAAGGCAGCGTTGAATGCTGAAATTTTGTGATAAAGTACCCGCCTTATTGCTAAGACGGGTATTTTGTTTTTTTGGCATAGCGCTATTGAATGAAAGAAAAGATAGTTACCAAAACATAAGACGGGAAAAACATGGACATAAAACGAAAAGACTTAGAACCTCTGTAAAAATGCTTTTTCAAAGAACAGAATGAAAAAAAGAAATTTGGTATGAGGGCTTATTTTTCCGGTACAATGATTGTGGTAAGCGATTTTTTTTGATTTTCGCTGGGTAATTTCAGCTTCCCGTTGTTCAAAAGCGCTGTAATACAATGAAGCAGAAACCATCCGTCGGAATGGAATACAAACTGCAGCTCATACGCTTTTACTTTTGTAAGGTGTGCAGGAACGGATTCCAGCACCGCCTTGGCATAGGGTGCTTTCAGGGAATCAAATTTATTCTTGTATTTTTCTTTGATACGTTCGCCGATGGCAAGCAGTTTGTTTCGAATTTCAGTACTTGCCAAAATGACGATCTGCCAGGAAGCTTTAAAGGATCCGTCATAATCTCCGTTGGTCTTCATATAACCGCGTTCGGTCAGCCATGCATACTCATCCTTGGAGAGAAGTTCATTTTCTTCCCTTGTATAGAGGGAAAGTATCCGTTGAGCATCCTTTGAATAGAAAACGTCAATTTCTTTTCGGGCTGACCATTCACTGTTGATTTGCCATAAAATATACTGGCCGTTCTCGTTCCACATAGGTCCGCACCAATTTTTCATAAATACATAATCGTCGGGTAAACTCATAGGTTCCGGAAGCACAGATGCGTGCAGAATATTGAACCCGCCGTCCGGACGGATTGTCGCTACCTCTTCAAAAGAAATATGCTTATCCATCAGTTTTTCACCTGAACAGGCGGAGATATAAGGAATCAGCGACCACAGAACAAAATTTCTGTCAGCTTTGGGTGATGTTGTTAAAGAAACAGGAGCGTCCGTCTGGTTACAGATAATATCCGGATCATCAAGAATGCCGGAGGAGGTTAATTCATCATATAGATCGTTCGCAAACAGCTCCGCAGTACGCCTGTACATATCGTTCTGCATGGTAAGCAGTTCTGCAGTCGGCTCGCTGATGATAAAGTTGACAATGTACGCATCCTTCTGTGCGCGCAAGAAACCGTATTCCTCAAGGAATTCCACTTCTGTTTCCACATACACAGGGGAAACCCCTAAGTCATCGGCAATCTCGTCCACCGTCTTGGCCGTATTGCGCACACAGTAACAGATATTCTGGGAGAGTGCGGAGCGGAAGAATTCGTCCGCAGATTTTGTGCCAATCGAGCCATTAAAGCCGTAGGAGTGAAACTGAATCGGGTTAAATTTGAGCTGGCTTGCTTTTCTCATCGTATTCATACCTCTTTTCAAATCTTTTTTGGCTTCAAACAAGTGCCATTTGACAGTACCCACTGGGATTTCCAGTTCTTTTGCAATATCGCCCTGCTTGCGATTTTCAAAATAATACGCGATCAAAATTTTTCTTTGCAGTTTTGAAAGGTAAGCGATTTCGGTCTGCAGGCGATGAAGCGTTTCGGTGTTATCATCAGTGGAGAGTTCTGAATACGGATCCTCAACCTCATCAATAGAAACACTGACCATACTTTTGGCAGCATCACGATAATAGTTGCTCAACGTGTTATGGGCAACGGTCCAGATAAACTTTCCCATGTCCGCAACGTCATCTTTGACAAGGAGGGCACGAAACGCTTTTGTTATAATTTCCTGCGATAAGTCCTCTGCGTCTTGAACGCTTTTGCAACGTTTGAGCGTAAATCCAAATATAGGTTTCAGATATTCGGTTATGATTTTCTCTACGTCTTGTCTGTTCACTTGTTTGCTCCTCTTGAAAGCTTTCACTTATATAGACACGGGAATTTAAAAAGGTTGGAAGTTTTTGAAAAAATTATTTGAAATCGAAAAGAGAAATAATCGGAAGGATATTCATATACATCCCTTCAAATCGGAACTGACTTTCCGGACCTTCTTTTTCGAGAATAAATTGTGACAAATCGTTCTCAAGACAATCCTGCACTTTTTCAGGAGATACCCCAGACTTATCGCTGATGTGAGCAACGGTTGTATAGGCATCTTCGGAATGGATAGTCAACTGGTAAAGAGCTGTGGCAATCTTCAAATTTTTCGCATCACTAAACGGCTTGATCATTGCTACGATTCGACGGACATCAGTATTCATCAGAGTTAGATTCCTATTGTTTGAAAAGAACACAGCTCCGTGTCTCATCGTAGTTGTTATCTCCGGAATATTACAGCAAGAATACCCCCATTCAGCATTGCCGGCATGTTCAATAGCATCTTCTGTATCCCATCCTGGATTCATATTATCTGCGGTCATTCCTTTGGACAGAATAATTGTGTGAAGAGCTGAAGCCATTCTGAAGGTAAAGTCAAAATCTTCGCCCTTGGGCAAGGACTCTATGCGTTTGCGAATAGCAAGGACAATATCTTCTGTTGTAGAAACGGGAGTATACCCCAGTAGCTCATCTACCGAAACGTCAAAGAGTTTCGCGATGTCGGGCAAAAGCTGGATGTCCGGGCAGCACTGCGCCGATTCCCACTTGGAGATTGCCTGATTGGTTACCCCAAGCGCCTTGGCCAGTTCTTCTTGCGTAAGACCTTTCTGTTTTCTCAAGAAGGCAATCTGTTCATTGATCGTAATTTTAGTCATATTCAAGCACCTCGTGTTTCATATTTTCGTAGCTACAATGATATTTTACGGATATGCAGCCCAAAAAACAATGACGCGTCAGTTGGATGAGTTCGCATTTCATCCAACTTGCGGTTGGGAGCTTCACCTTAAAAATGCCACCCGCATAACACAGGCGGCATAAGGAGTTATTTTATTTTCTCTATCGGCATCCAAATCTGAACATTACGTTCTGCTTTCGGCATCCAATGATAGACTGCAAGTTCAGGGGCGTTTTTGAGTTGAAAGCCCATTTCCGGCATCCACTCAGTTAGAATCTGAATCCTCAAATTCAGCAGATTAAAATAATCACAAATGGGGCTTTTGACATCGTTAGTTTCAAAAACAACATAAGTGGTTTCAGGGATAACAATGTTTTCTAAACCTAAGTCTTCAACAAAATCAACTCCGGTAACGTCTTTATTGTAAAGATTATCTCTTTCCCATCCATCTAACAGATGGCAGTAATAATAGTCATAACCCTCATCTGTGATATTGGTGATAACGCAATATTCATCAATGTTTCGTGATGCACCACGAAGGAACCACTGTTTTCCTCGCGTCGTTACAAAAAGTTGTTCTTCCTGACGTTCTCTGTCCTTGCCATAGGGTACGCCAGTAAAGTACGCTTTGTATCCAGTCAAAATCATTTCCGGCTTGTTTTCAATTCTGTAATTCATAAGTTTACCGCCTTTCAAAGAAAAATTGAGTACAAGGCGGGAATAGGATTTCATCGTACTGCCGTTATTTCGAGCCTGCGACGGCAATATACCGTGGAACTTCTGGAATGCTTTTGCAAAGCTGTCCGGACTTTCATAGCCGTACTTCAGCGCAACGTCAATAACCTTTGCATCACTTGTGGCCAGTTCCGTACCGGCAAGTGACAGCCTGCGATTCCGGATATACTCACCGATGGTGAAACCGCAAAGAATACTGAACACGCGCTGAAAGTGATAGCTGGATGAGAAACTTTGCGCTGCGACTATCTCGTAATCAATCGTCTCCGTCAGATTATCTTCAATATAGTCGATAGCCTTTTGCAAACCAATAATCCAATCCATAGTATCCCTCCTTGTCTGCCTTCATTCTATCAAAAGGCGATTTTTATTTCCCGATATTTCGTGCTGAGTATAATCGGGTTATTTTAACCCAACGGGAAACTCAATTCAATTCCATTACCCAAAAGTCTTCCATGTAGTTGGTGTATGCAATTTCATCTTGAATTGTTTTCACATAAGAGAAACCGGCTTTTTGATAAGCACGGATGGCTCTTTGATTCCATGCGGCAACTCTCAGTAGTATTCGTCCGGTATGTCCTGTCGAATCCCGCAATTCTTTTACACATCGTTTTACGAACACACTTCCGTTTCCTTTGCCGCAAAAACGCGGAGCCATTGACCAACCAACCCATAAGTCTGTGCCATCAAGCTGACAAGCTACTTGTCCCAAAATTGTTCCGCCGTCAACTAAGCAAAACTGTTCCGTTCCCCATTTAGATTCATCCATGAGCCAATTGTCGGGGAGGTCTTTGAAGTTATAAACCTCATAGGGACTTTCGTATTCCCAATTACTGATTTCTTCGGCAATCTCTTTTGTTAAGGGTTTTAGGATTCCATTATCAAAGAAAGTATTCGTGATCGGTTTTTCATAAATGTACAATTGGTTTTCGGGTGATTTTTCCATGGTGTTTTGAAATCCCTGGGCCTCCCAGAATGGTTTCCCGGTAACAGGATCAGCGGTTAAGTACATCATTTCCGCGCCGTCAAGATGGAACAATCGCTCTAAACGCTTAAACATCATCTTACCATAACCTTTGCGGCGTTGGTCTGGCTTTACATAGAACTCCATAATGTATCCGTATCCGGGTTTTATAAAGCCTTTATGATCTTTATGGTCGATTTTGCCATAAAAGAAACCAATCGGCATTTCCCCGACATAGCACAATTCCAAATGGCGATCTGTCGGTTCTTGCATGGCAATGATGCTGTTGATCCATTTCTGCTGAAACTCTTTTAGAAGTGGACGTTCGCTATGCTCATTCATCTCATCAATATATTCATACATCAGCGACTCAAACACCTTGCAATTTTCTGCGTTATCAGCAGAGAGCTGGACATACTTGATTTGTTTTTCCATTATATTTCCTCCAAAGTTTTATTCGGAGGGTTAGGAAACGTGAACCCTCCATACACGATTTATTTTCATATATCATCACTCTTTCTGTTTAATTCATTTTTATATTAAAACATCAAAATATGATGTTATCTTCACATAAATTCTCAAGCATATTCGGTCGTTTTACGCCTCTCTTGCACTCTTTTGGGTAAAACGCGTCCTCTTCGCAGGGCAAACCGGGTAAAACCTCGGTTTGCCCAAACACTTTTGAAAAAGGTGAATGAAAACGGTATTGTGCGCCTTTTTGGCCGTCTTTTTTTATACTATGAAAGGAGGGGCGAAACCCTCCTTTGATCTCTTTTATTGCCCCGGATCCATATGGATGTCAAGCTGGTTGAAAGGAATGGTAATATGAGCCTTATCAAAGGCCAGTTTTACCTGTTCGTTCATGTAAAAATTCAGCGTCCAGTAATCGGCGGATTTTACCCATACGCGCACACCGATATTAATGGCGCTGGCGGCGTGCTCGGTTACCACATAAAGTGGGGCGGGATCTTCAAGAGCCATGCCGGAGGCATTGACCAGGTCAGAGAGAATTTGTTTGGCCAAAGAGATATCATCCGTATAGCTGATGGAAAAAACCATATCCAACCGACGGGTTTCCTCGGAAGAATAGTTGATGATCTTGGCGGTAGCCACCTCGCCGTTGGGAATAAAAATTTTTTTATTGTCCGGCGTTTTCAGCGTAGTATAAAAAAGTGTAATGTTTTCTACCATGCCGGAGACGGAATTTGTTTCAATAAAATCGCCTTTTGTAAAAGGGTGGGTGATAAGCACTAAAAATCCGCCGGTGATATTGCCTAAAAAATCCTTTACGGCAAGGCTTATGGCGAGCCCTACCGCGCTGAACAAGGCGATGAGTGAAGTGGTCTTGATCCCTAAGGTTTCCGCGGTAATCAGTAATACAACAAGCTTTAGGGCGATGCTTGCAATTTGAATGATGAGTTTATGCGCGGAAGCGTCAATTTTAGTTTTCTGCAAAATACGTTTTAAGGGCTTTTCCGCTGTTTTGGCTAAGGCAAGCCCCACAATCAAAACAACGGCCGCCAACAGAATTCTGGGCCCGTTGTTTTGCAGGAACAGCCATAACTGTTCGCCCCAGTTAACGGAAAGTGTGAAAAAATTCATTTCTATGTTTCCTCCTTATGCGTTTGGTTTACACGAATTTTATTTGTTACAGAGCTTTTTTATCAAACATAATTCCTTTGTGTTTCTTTGTAAAGGTAAGCGGTATCTTGAAGCGCTATTATGAATTATGTAAAAACTTTTTACAATGTGCATAGCCGTATAATCAGTTGGTGCAAAGCTACCGAAGAAAACTGTTTTCCCGTTTTTAATCCCTCGTCGGCTTCATAACACAAGTCAACCGCTTTTTTTAGTGTTTGTTCGCTGCGTTTTTGGCAAGCCTGCTGCAAACGGGAAAAAACGAAATCACGAATTCCTAAAGCAGTAATGATTTCTTGACGCGACGCGTTTTCCTGCTGCAGCAGCTTGAAGCGCAGCAGCTGACGGTATTGCCGGGAAACGGCCCCTAAGATATAAATCGGTTCTTCTTTTTGCATCAGCATACCGCTTAAAAGTGTAAGCGCTTTTTGGGTGTTTTTTTCAAGCATCGCGTCGGTCATTTTAAACATATTGTATTCATTGCATGGCGTGACGGAGGCAAGAATATCTTCTTTAGTTACCGAGCCCTCTTTTACGTAACAGGCTAATTTTTCAAGCTCAGAACAAAGCGTTTCCGGCCGGGGATCGGCATACTCAATTAAAAAGGCGGCGGCGTCTTTTTCAAGGGAAAGACCGTCGGCTTTTAAGGCTTTTTCAATCCAGCGAATAAGTTCCGCGTTGGAAAGCGGTGTAAATTCCACAGTATATGTTTGCAGCGCTTTTGCCAGCTTTCTGCGTTTATCCAAAACGGAACAGCAGAACACCAAAATTGTGAAATCTGCCGGATTTTCCAGATAGGCGAGCAGGCGCTCTTCGTTTTCACTTTTTCCTTCGCTCTTTGTTAAAAAGATACTGTCCTGCACGATTACAAGCCGTTTTTCCGCTAAAAAAGGAATGGTTTCGCATTGGGCACAGATTTCATCCGCCGTAGCGGAGGCGTCCAGAAACGTCAGATTTACTTCGCGCAGCGCGGGATCGATTACGGCGGATTCTAATTGCTTCAGCGCACGGGCTTTTACATATTCTTCTTCTCCGGTAAAGAGATATACGGGGAAAAGTTGCCCGTCTTTCAGGGACTTAAAAAAAGCGGTATGATTCATGGATATACCTCATGGAAAGTTTTGATTTTAATTTTTTCTTTTATTATACAACTTACCATGCCGGAATAGCAAGTCCTATATAAGGCGTCACAGAAGTCAGCCTCTGTTTTACGGCTGATGATGGTTTCGGCATGAACAGAAGGATTTTCCGTTACGGCTATATCAAACAGAATATCGGGAATCTTTTTACTTTCAGGAGAATGAATATAGATGTTTGCACCGTTATAAAGAAATTGCAGTCCCTCGCCCTGCAGTCGGAAAACAGCGGTACCGCAGAGCACATTTTGTTCCTGCGATAATTTTACGCAAGAGAATAATACATTCTCGTCCGGAGTGGACAGAGTTTGAGGAAGATAGACCGTTTCCGGATGAAAGCCTGCGGCAATAGCATAGATCAATGCGTCTACTTCCTGCGCTGAAAACAAAAATACGCCTTTTACCTGTACGATATTTTTGCTGATGTACTGCATTTGCGTATCCAGCGTATCCTTGTTTAAGCCTACGATAAAATCTTGGCCGCCGCAGCGTATATGTACGCATTGTCCTTTTTCCAAACACAATACGCGCAGTTCGGCGCCGTAGTTTTGCGGCATATAGCCCTGCAGGGATACTATTAGAATAATGGCCGCTAAAAGACCCGCGCCTGCGGCTTTGACGCGCGGTTTCAAAAGAATAAAACGTGAGCACAATAAGAGCAGCAGAAAACATAGGGGAATCACGATTGCGGAAAAAGCGAGCAGAGTAAATACCGGAGCGCCGGAAAGCATTTCGGAAATTTTTAGTACCGCGGTCATCAGCCAGTAAGGAAGGTTGAACAAAACAGTAAATCCGCTCCATAAAAAAGAAAGAAGCAGAGCCGCAACGAGCAGCATAAGAGCGGCTGAGGCTACCGGAACCAGCAGAAGGTTTGCCAGCAAAGAGACCGTCGGTACAGAGGAAAAGTTATACAGCGCGATAGGCAGCGTAGCGATGGTGGCGCCTAAGGTCACGGATAGGGAAGCGAGAAGCCGCGGAAAATGCTTGGCATTATGAAATAGACCGTTGCATACCGCAATCCCGAAGCAGGCGGCAAAGGAAAGTTGAAAGGAGAGATCAAACAACCGAAAAGGATTACAAAGTAAAATTACCGTACCGGCAAAGCCTAAGGCGTTGAGCATATCATAACGCATGCCCCAAATACCGGCGGCGAGCGTAAGCATCGCCATAAACGACGCTCTTACAATAGAGGGAGAAAACCCGGTTAAAAAACAATAAAACAGAATAAAAATTGTTATTAATATAAATTTCAATCCCGAGGGGAGGCGCAGAACCTTTACTGCCGCGCCTAAAAGCGTCAGCAGAATTCCTACATGCAGACCGGATACCGCCAGCAAATGGGAGGTGCCGCAGGAGGAAAAAAGAGAATACGTATAGGAAGAAAGTCCGCTTTTGTCTCCGGAGATCATTGCATAGAGAATGGAAGCGCAATCCGGATCCGGTATCGCAGAATCAATTTTTGTACGGACTGAAGTTTTCAGTAGATACAGCCAATGGTTCGCGTTTAGGGACGGTTCTAAAATTTCGGCCGATGAGGCATGGAATCCATATCCGATATGATCGGCCAGAGCCGAAAGCGTGCCTTCTGTTTCACCGGGATTTTCGGCGCGCCGCGCGTAGGGGAAAAGATTGCCGTATACCATGATTCGGTTCCCGTGACGGATATCACCGGCATTTTGAAGGTAAACTTTTACTCCGCTTTGCAGTTCAAGGGATTCGGGCGTAAAGAGTACGGCGTCTTCAAGCAGCAGTACGGCAGAATCTTCGCGCGTTTCGATGGAAGTTACGTTCCCGCTCAGCGCGCAATCAAAGAAGGTTTCGGTATATTCCTGATAGGAGAACGCTGTAAAAAGGGAAGAAAAGAGGAAAAATACCGAAATAAACAGGAAAAACAGACGGCTTTTCCTTAAAAACAGGGGAATGATTACAGCAAGACTTGCAAGAGAAACCAGAAGAATCAGGTTTTTTCGCAGAATGATACCGATGAGAATGCCGGAAATAACGGCCAAGATGCTGAAAAAGAACGGACGCCGGTTCATGCTTGTTTTAAAGAAGCAATATAATCGTCCGGTAAATTCAGCAGGGGATGATCTATTGCAATGGTGCTGCTGAAGAGGGACCGAGTTTGCCCGTTTTGCAGAAGCATCGCTTTCGTAGCGCCTGAATAGCTGCAGGCGGTAATTACCATGGAATAGACAGCGGCATATTCCTGCCGGGACGTAAGATCCGTATATAAATCATAATATTCTTCACCCAGATCCAGAATCACGGTATCACCGTTGAGAATCACGTTATTTACCAGCCCGTCTGTTTCTCGTAGTGCCGGGTGAAGGGTACAGATATATTCATAAATAAATTGACTTAAATCACCGCTGCCGGGCATATGCGCTACCAGCATAGAGGTGTGCATCAGCTCGTCTCCCGCGCTGCTGGGGGTAAAAATATCAATTTGACTGCGTATAAAATTAAAGTAATAAACAGCTTCTTCCTGATGGGTATACAGTACGTTCCCGGATGTATCCTGTACGGAAAGGGAAATATATTCCGTACCGGGATACAGACAGTCCAGTGCACTGACAATGGCCTGAGGCGCCAGCCAATTATTCGGAAGCGTCCAGCCGGTCGGCGCGGTAAGCGTTACATACAATGTTTTTTCCTGTTCGTTGAATTCCGGCGGAGAAGTTAGCGTAAAGCCGGGGGCAAAAATATCGGTATCGGATTCAAAGGAGATCAGTGCGGAAACGATGGCCGAAGCATAATCTCCGTTTTGTACGGTAATACTTACGGTTTGCGGTAACAGATAACGTTGATTTTCATCTTGGGTATAAATTACGGCGTAGAAGGTATCTATGATCGGTTCATTATTTTCTGTCGCCCGCAAAAGGGATTTATAGCGATTCAAAAGATCGCTGATTGTACCGCTGTAGGCGGATAACAGCATAAACGGACGCTCCGGTAGATTTGGGGTAGTAAGCTGTTTGCCCTCAACGGTTATGTTGATAAACTCAATTTCGGGGAAATTGGTATAAGTAGAGGTTAAAACCGAAAGACAGGCGAAAAAAAGCTCGGGCTGCATTTGTAAAAAATGCCAGGACATATCAATATAAAGGATGTTCTGCATCAGCATAATGCTTCGGCATTGAATTCCTTCTGGGAAAATTGATTGATATCCGGTTGCGGTACCGTGAAGCAGAGCTTCCATCACGTCATAATAAAAAGATTCCTGATTGCTGCGCTGCAGTTGCTGGGAAGAAGCCAGTACATGGCTGTTATCCGAAGAGGGATAATAAAGCGCTACCGTCGCGGGTTTTTGTTCGGGCATTTCATAGGGCGCAAAAACGATGGTGGAATTGCGATTCGGTATGGAAATATGGTTGTCTGTGCAGGCGGCCGATAAAAGGGCCAATATCAACAGAATCGTAACGGCTGCTTTTTTCAAGAGTTTACCTCCAAATATCGCATAAAGCTTTCATAACTGATTAGCCAGCAGCGGCGTTTATATACCAGTTCTAAAGGAGCGCCGCTGATAATATAGTTGGCGTTTTGCGCTCGTATTTTAAAGGATACCTGAACAATTGCCGTTTTATAGTCTTCGGATATCGTATAATTACTGTCAGCTGAAAAATCGGTCATAATTAAATTCATGTATTCAAATTGCCGGGTCATTTCCTCCAGCAGCGGAAGTGTTACGGTGGCCCCGTCTTTATCTCCCAGATAATAATAAAGTTTATTCCATTCTAAAGCGGAATAATGTTCCAATGCCATTTTTACGGCGGTGGAAGGCGTAAGAATATATTCGGTATTTCGGGTTAGCGGTCCTAAAGGGGAGGAATCCGTGCTGGTCTGTGCAAAACCCATTTCAAAGGAATCCGGCCTCTGCGCCGCGCCGTTGGTATGAATATAGATCTGCACTTGTGAAAAGTTACCCAGTTCACATACGGTATTGACAATGGAATAAATGGAAAGCTTACGGTTTTGCCGCGTCTCTTCCGTTGTAGCTGCTTGCGTATCCGATAAAAAATCATCACTTAGCGTAACGTAAAGATACTCTTTGTTGGAGTCGATATCTAAAAGTTTGGTGTTTTGTCCAAAACAACCGGTAAGCTCGGGTCTCTGTCCGGAAGGACCCGCCAATAATGCTGTGATTGCATAGTATTCAATGGGATGCTGGGATGAAATTTCCACATTGATGGAGGAACGAATGAGGATGGGTTCATCGTAATAACGAAAGTACAGCGGCATTAAAGAAGTCGGCTCGGATTCGGAAGAATCCTGCAGAGGAGGCATGGAATCTCCTTGGGTTTCGTTAATATACCCTGCGGTGCACCCGCAGGAGAACAGTATGGCCGCCAGCAGCAGCGGCGTAATAAGCTTTTTCATTGGGCTTCCTCCTTTTGCGTCAGCGGCAGGGATACGGTAAAAGTCGTTCCTTGATTTAATTGGCTTTGCACTTCAATATTGCCGCCGTGCTGATCGACGATTTGTTTTACGATTGAAAGACCCAAGCCGGTGCCTCCGGCTTGACGTGAGCGCGCTTTATCTACACGGTAAAACCGCTCAAAAAGATGGGGAAGATTTTCTTCCGAAATACCGATACCCTGGTCAGCAACAGAGAAAACAGCGCTGCTTAATGTTTGCGTCAGCGTAACGGTAATGGTGGTGTTTTCGGGCGAATATTTGATGGCGTTATCAATCAGATTCGTACAAAGCTGCTGCAGGCGCAGTTCATCTGCCTGCAGTGTCACCTCAGTATATTCATAAGATATGGTAATGTGCTTTTTTCTGGCCAAAGGCTCTACGGTGGTAACAATACGGGCAATCAGCTCGTTTAGTTTTACCGGCGCTAAAATCAGCGTTTCCAAACCTTTGTCCGTTTTTACCAGAGTCAGAAGATCATTGATTACCAAAGACAGGCGATCGACTTCGGCGTTAATATCGGCCATAAATTCCCGGTACAATTCTACCGGAGCGTCAGGCTGTGTAAGCAGTGCCTCGGAAAGAATTTTCATGGAAGCCAGCGGCGTTTTTAGTTCATGTGAGGCATCGGAAACAAACTGATTTCGTGAAGAGTCCAAATTTTCTAAACGTGAGGTCATCATGTTGAAGGCTTTGGCAAGTTCGCCGAACTCAGCAATTTCATTTTCATCAACTCGAACGGAAAAATCTCCGCCGCGCATTTTTACGATTGCCCGATTGAATTTACGGATGGAAAGTGTAAGAATATTGGTTACATAAAAGGTAACGCCGCCGATCAAAAGCGTAAAAACGGTACCGAAAATCATCAGGCCGCGGCTTACCGAGGAAGTGCTGTCCACAATATCCTGTACCGGTGAGCTCAGCAGAAGAATACCGGAAATTTCGCCGCCGGCAATTACGGTTTGGGTATAGTAAGCGGCCCAGTATTTATTTTTAGCATTGCCTAAATAGGGGTTGTCCTTGGTAACGGTGCGGCTGTTGATTTCAAAAAGGTGATAGCCCATAGCCGAATCGGCGCCGTTTTCTAATACGGCTTGAATCTC
The DNA here is from genome assembly GCA_905200615.1 of uncultured Selenomonadales bacterium. GTDB lineage: Bacteria > Bacillota > Clostridia > Christensenellales > QALW01 > UMGS1322. The sequence goes on from CAJKLB010000012.1 coordinate 46,423, forward strand.
TTCCGCCTGAGGACGCGTACCGTTCAAGCGATAGAAAGTATCGGCCTGCACAATGCCGTTTGTATCAATAAATAAAATACGGCCGTTCTGAGCGATGGCACAGGAAGAAAGAATTTCATAAATATAGTTTGGGTTCATATCGGCCATATAGGGAGTCAGATCCAGAGCGCAGTCGCTGAGCGCTTTTTTCTGGTCATTAGCGCGCTGCTGTAAAAGATATTTGCCCACAAAGGTGGTTACCGAAAGCGTAATGATGGTAAGCGCCGCCACTACAATGAGAACATAAGTTACCCCTAAAAGAATATTCAGGCCGGGTTTAATTTTCTGCAAAGTAGTAGCCGACCCCCCATTTGGTGTAAATATATTCCGGTGCGTCCTGACAGGTTTCTATTTTTTTGCGAAGGCGGCGGATATGCACGTCAACCGTACGGATATCGCCGGAATAATCATGCCATATCAGCTTTAAAAGATCCTCGCGCTTATATACTTTGCCGGGATTGGTAATAAGCAGAAGCAAAATATCAAATTCCTTGGCGGTAAGATCGATTTCCTTACCGTGAATCAATACATTGCGTTTTTCCCGATCGACTACCATATTTTTCACATTGATAATAGAGGGCATTTTAACGGTGTTTTCGGAAGCGCGGCGCAGAAAATTTTTCATTCTTACTTTTAACTCAAGAATATTAAAAGGTTTGGTCATATAGTCATCCGCACCGAATTCAAGCCCCATGATTTTATCCATGTCATCAGATTTTGCGGTGAGCATAATAATAGGAACCATGGAGGTCTCCCGAATTCTTCGGCAGACTTCCGTTCCGCTGATTCCCGGAAGCATCACGTCCAGCAGAACAATATCAAAGTTTCCGCTGAAGAATTTTTTGATGGCGTCCTCGCCGTCATAAGCGGCGGTTACTTCATAGTTATCCTGCTCCAGGCTGAATTTCAGCCCTTTTACGATCAGCGGTTCATCATCAACAACAAGTACTGATTTTGCCATGAGTACCTCCACAGTTTATAAAAGATGTTTTTATTATTATAGCATAAGATTTGAAGAAATTCTATATCAATATAAAAATTTTATCATTTAT
>CAJKLB010000013.1 GCA_905200615.1 uncultured Selenomonadales bacterium
TTCATTTTATACCTCCGCTGTTGTTTGAGATATTTCATTCATTTGAACCATTTATATTTTTATCATAGCAAATGCAAAATGAAAAGTCAATAAAGAAAAACTACCGCGTTTTTATAGATGACTTTTTATTTTTCCTGTGTTATAATAACTACATATTGTACCCCGCAAAATAACAGGTACTATTGGGACTTTGTAAAAACAAGTCTCTTCCTGTTGCTTTGCGGTAATCTTATGAAATAGGGAGACATACTGTGGAGGATTCCTTTATTAAAAACGCGAAATTAAATCAGATGCAATATCAGGCGGCAGTACATACCGAAGGGCCGCTTCTGATTCTTGCCGGCGCGGGTTCGGGGAAGACTCGGGTAATTACGCATCGAATTGCGCATCTTATTTTGGATAAACAAATTTCACCTTGGAGTATTTTGGCCATTACCTTTACCAATAAGGCGGCCAAGGAGATGAAAGAGCGCATAGAATCTGTTTGCAGCGGCGAAGGAAGGGATGTTTGGGTGTCTACCTTTCATTCGGCCTGTGTGCGTATCTTACGGCGGGAGATTGAAGCCTTAGGCTACGGCAAGGAGTTTACAATTTATGATGATGATGACCAGAATAAGTTGATTGCATCACTCGTGGACGCCAAAGGTCTTTCTCCTAAAGAATATCCCGCTAAAGAAATTCGTTTTGTGATAGGCGATGCGAAAAACATTATGCGGAGTCCCGCGCAGCTGGCAGAGCTGGCGTCGAATCCGCGGGAGACCGTTTTTGCGGAAGTTTATGCCGAATATGAGAAAAAAATGCGCGCCAATAACGCGTTGGATTTTGATGATTTGATTATTAAAACTACGGAATTGTTCGATCGGTTTCCGGAAATATTACAAAAATACGCGCATCGGTTCCGCTATATTCACGTGGACGAATATCAGGATACGAACATGGCGCAGTACAGGCTGATTCACCAACTGGCATCGGGCTGGAATAATATCTGTGTTGTCGGTGATGATGATCAGAGTATCTATGGGTGGCGGGGCGCAGATATCCGTAATATTCTTGAATTTGAAAAGGATTTTGCTAACGCTGTTGTTATAAAGCTGGAACAAAACTATCGTTCCGTAAATAATATTCTGCAGGCGGCCAACGCGGTAATTGCTTATAATAAAAGCCGGAAAGAAAAAAAACTATGGTCCGAGAGAGGAATGGGAGATAAAATACGGGTGGAGAATCTCGCTGACGGCAGAAGTGAGGCTGCTTTTGTATCTTCGGAAATTCTTTCTCAATATAAGACCGGCGCTAAGTACAGCGATTTTGCTGTGCTTTACCGCACAAACAGTCAGTCCCGTGTCATGGAAGAAATGTTGCTGGGCAGCGGAATTCCCTATCAGGTATATGGCGGACAACCTTTCTACGGACGAAAAGAGGTTAAGGATGCCGTTGCTTACCTGCGCATTATTACCAATCCGGATGATGAGGTCGCTTTGCGCCACATTATCAATGTTCCGCGCCGCGGTATTGGGGAATCGGCGGTAAATGAATTGTTTTCCGCAGCGGTCAAAACCGGAGACAGTATGTTGGGCGTAATTTTGGATTGTGAACGTCACGCAATTGCTCCCAGAATCCGGGGAAAAATCAAGAGTTTTTCAAGCTTGGTAGACGAGTTGATTACGCAAAGTATGCTGATGGCGCCAAAGGAGTTTATTGACTTTATGCTGGAAAAAACCGGGTTGAAAGCGATGTATGAGAACGAAACTTCCGATGAGGCCCGTGAGCGACTGGAGAATTTAGAAGAACTTTCGAATGCCGCCAATACATATTTTGAAGATAATCCGGAAGCAGGATTGAGTGATTATTTGGTCAATATTGCACTGGTATCCGAACCGGAGGAGCAGGATCTGTTTGGCTCTTCCGACGGGACGGTATCTTTGATGACGCTTCATTCCGCTAAAGGTCTGGAGTTCAAGAACGTATTTATCATCGGCATGGAAGAGGGAATTTTTCCGCTTTCCAGAGCGATGGACGATACGCTTCAGCTGGAAGAAGAGAGGCGCTTGTGTTATGTGGGGATGACTCGAGCCATGCAGCGGCTGTATTTGACTCATGCCAACGTAAGAATGCAGTACGGCATGACAAAAATGAATCCGCCTTCCCGCTTTTTAGAGGAGATTCCGCAGGAATATTGCGAGTCCCTTCTGCCAAAGCCTGTAAATCTTTTTGAAAGCAGCTATGATCGGTATGAACGGCGGACTCGCGTGGATTTTGATGATTTTCGCGCGGGACATGCGAATACGGTTGATGAGAAGATCCAACCGGCCGACAGAGGCAAAAAAATGAGTGTAAATTACGGCAGGCCTGTACAGACTACTTCTAACGGGCATTGGCGTGTTGCCATGCGCGTAAGGCATAAACGTTTCGGTCAGGGCCGTATTATTGCCGTAAAGGGCACGGGAGATGATACCTTGTTAACGGTGGCTTTTGAAAACAACGGCGTTAAAAATCTTGTTGCGATTTATGCAAATTTGGAAGAGGCAGAGGATTGATTTCATGGAAGAAATGCGCACCCTGGTGGACAAGCTTAACATGTTGAATTATCACTATTATGTATTGGATGATCCCTTGGTCAGTGATGACGAATGGGATGCGCTGTATAAGCGGCTAAAGCAGCTGGAAGAGGAACTTGGTCTCGTTTTGCCGGATTCTCCTACGCAAAAGATCGGAGGAGAGCCGATCGAACGCTTTGAAAGTGTAACCCATAAAGTTAAACTGTGGAGTATGGATAAAGCGCAGTCTTTTGAGGAGCTTTATGCTTGGGAAGAGAGGGTCAACAAAAGGCTGGATGAGGTTTTTGGCAGAAATCGCAAAAAGACACAGTTTTCTTTGGAATATAAATTTGACGGGCTTACGGTCAACCTTACGTATCAGCACGGACATCTTACCGATGCGGTTACCCGAGGGAACGGCGTTGTGGGAGAGAGAATATTCCAACAGGCGAAAACAATACGCTCTCTTCCTTTAGCGATCCCCTTTCAGGGAGAGCTTCAGGTACAGGGGGAGGGAATTATGAAGCTTTCTTCCTTTGAGGAATATAACAGGCACGCGCAGGAACCTTTAAAAAATCCCCGTAACGGCGCGGCCGGTGCGCTTCGAAATTTGGATCCCGCGGTAACAGCCAAGCGCAAACTGGATATTTTTCTTTATAATATCGGAGTCATTGAGGGGATTGAACTTGCTGACAGCAGCGAGGCCATGGAATTTTTAAAACAGCAGCATCTGCCGGTGAACGCTTATTACCGTGTGTTTGAAGATATGCACGATATTATTGCGGCGATTGAAGAAGCCGGCCGGCAGCGTTCCGCTTTGGATTTTCAAATTGACGGAATGGTTATCAAAGTAACGGATTTTGCCATGCGCGAGGCACTTGGATATACCGAAAAGTTCCCCAAGTGGGCTATCGCCTATAAATTTTCTGCTCAGGAGACGGTTACACGTCTGAAGAATGTGGTTTGGGATGTTGGCAGAACCGGGAAGGTTACACCTATCGCTATGTTGGAGCCGGTAGAAATATGCGGAGCTACGGTCAAGCGAGCAACGCTGAATAATCAATGGGATATTGAAAGAAAAAAAGTAAAGCTCGGTGTGGATGTGTGGGTACGCCGTTCCAATGACGTGATTCCAGAAATTATGGGGGTTGCTGATGAAAAGCAAGCGGGGGAGCCTATAAAAATTCCTACCGTTTGTCCTTCCTGCGGTACAACTTTGGTGCAGCGCGGTATGCTGCTGTATTGTCCGAATTATTCCTTTTGTCGTCCGCAAATTGTAGCAAGAATTGTACATTTTGCCTCGCGTGACGCAATGGATATTGAATCTCTCAGCGATAAAACAGCTTTGCAGCTTACTGAAAAATTTGAGATTATGGATGTGGCGGATTTATATCTTCTGCAGTATGAGCAGCTGCTTTCACTGGAGGGATGGAAGGAAAAAAAGGCAAAAAATTTACTTGAGGCACTGGAAAAAAGCAAGGATTGCGCGTTGGACGCTTTTATTTATGCCATAGGGATTCCCAATGTGGGCAGAAAGACCGCGCGAGATTTGTCCAAACGATTTAAAACCTTTGAAAGTTTTTCTTGTGCCACTCGGGATGAGCTTGTCGCGATCGGTGATATCGGAGATATTGTAGCTGACGGAATTCTGACGTTCTTTGCAAATGAAAAAAGTGCCGAAACGGTACGGAAATTGTTCGCGCGGGGGGTGTCACCGCGGGCAGAGGCGGAAACGGATACGACTACCTATTTTTCGGGGAAAGGCGTGGTTCTTACCGGCAAGCTGGAAAGCTTTACAAGAGAGGAAGCCGGGCGTATTATAGAGCGTATGGGAGGAGAGATACAGGATTCGGTAAGTAAACGCACGGCGTTGGTAATTGCCGGCGAAAAAGCAGGCAGCAAATTGGAAAAAGCACGAAAATTAGGAATAGAAATTATCGATGAGACGGCGTTTAAAGCGCTTTGCGGCATATAAGTCTTTTTCATGACAAAACCGCTTGAATATCGAGGAGATATATGATATAATTAAATAAATTTTTGGTTGATTTTAGGCTTGTTTTAATGGGAGAAAGTGAGGAAAAAGGTTTGCAAAGCATGACGGGCTACGGCAGCGGATCTGCCGCTTTTGACGGCCGTGAATTTACCGTGGAACTTAAGTCGGTGAATCATCGATTTTTGGATATCAATATACGAATGCCGCGGACATTGCTATTTTTGGAAGATGCGCTGCGAAAGCTGATTGCGCAGTATATCATAAGAGGACATATCGAGGTTTCGGTTACCTATCGCAATACAAGAGAGGATTCCAAAATAATTTCTGTGGATCAGGCCTTGGTACATCAGTATGCGGCGGCGTTTGAGCAGCTGCAGCAGATGGGCTTTGAATATAATATCCGCGTTGCGGATGTTTGCCGTCTGCCGGATGTGCTCACTATTACGCAGTGCGAGGAGGATCAGCCGGCGATTATCGCGTTGATGACGCAGGCGGTAACGCAGGCCTGCACTGCCTTAAATACGACGCGACATATTGAAGGAGAAAAAATCGGCGCGGATCTGAAACAAAAATTAGAGAATATTCTTGCCTTGGCAAAACAAATTGAAACGCTTAGCCAAAATACGTTGGAAGAATATTCATTAAAGCTGCGTAAACGCTTGGAAGAGCTTTTGGGCGAATACAGGTTGGACGAGCAGCGTCTTTATCAGGAAATAGCTGTTTACGCGGATAAGATAGCCATTGACGAAGAACTCGTTCGTATTGATACCCATGTAAAAAATATGCTGGAATATATGGACAGCGATGAAGCCGTGGGCCGAAAAATGGATTTCTTTATTCAGGAGTTAAATCGTGAGATTAATACCATAGGTTCTAAATCCGTAAATGCGGAAATCGCCAAACTGGTGGTTGGGGCAAAAGGCGAAGTGGAAAAATTGCGGGAACAGATACAAAATATTGAATAGCGGAGGGTTGCCTATGAATATGAAGTTTATTAACATCGGTTTCGGCAATATGGCAGATGCGGCTAAAATTGTAGCCATTGTATCTCCGGATTCAGCACCGATTCGACGGATCATTCAGGACGCCAAAAACGGTGAAAAAATTATAGATGCTACCTGCGGAAGAAGAACAAGAGCCGTTATTTTTACGGTAAGCGGCCATATTATCCTTTCTGCGGTATTGCCGGAAACACTTTCCGGCAGATTAAAAGAAATGAATGGGACGGAAACGGATGAACAGTGAAGGTTTACTTTTGGTAATTAGCGGTCCCTCCGGCTGCGGAAAGGGAACGGTTTGTGAAGTGCTGAAACAGCGTAATCCCGATATGCGAGTATCCGTTTCGGCTACAACCAGGGATATGCGGCGCGGCGAGCAGGAAGGAATTACCTATTTCTTTAAAACAAAGCAGCAGTTTGAAGAGATGATTCGACAGGAACAACTGCTGGAATATGCTTGCGGGTATAGCGGAAATTATTACGGAACGCCCAAGGCTTACGTAACAGAGCAGCTTGCTTTGGGAAATGATGTGATTCTTGAAATTGAAATTCAAGGCGCTATGCAAGTAAAAAAGAAATTTGACGCAGGCGTATTTATCTTTCTTGTGCCGCCCAGTATGGAAGAATTATACCGTCGATTGACCGGGCGCGGCCGTGAAAGTATGGATTTGATAAAAGAACGCTTTTTAAAAGCGTCGGAGGAAATAAAATACGTAAAGGATTATCAATATGTTGTCATCAATGATACTGTCGATAGGGCGGTAGAGCAGATTGAGGCCATCTTGACGGCGGAAAAATGTAAAACCTCCCGAAATCGGGATTTTATTGCAAAATTGCTTCAATAATTTATAAAATAAGGAGAATATTTATGTATAAACCGGTAAGTCAGGAAACAGAAGAAAAAGTGTCTTGCAAATATGTGCTTTCTATTGTTATTGCCAAAAGGGCACGTGCGCTTGTGGATACGCATGAATGCAATGAGGACTTTAAGCCCGTGCTGCAGGCCTTAGATGAATTTGAGAACGGCATTTTAGTTGCAAAAGAAAAATGAGTAAACTTTACGCGCAGGTAATCGTTGATATTTCCAATCAGGACATTGACAGATTGTTTACGTATTCAGTTCCGGAAAATATCAGCGAACTTATACCGGGAATGCGCGTTCTTGTACCTTTTGGCAGACAAAAAAATATCGAAGGGCTTGTTCTGCAGCTTTCCCGGGAAACGGAATTGCCGCAGGCTTCCTTAAAACCCATAACCGCGGTGCTTCAGAACATGCCGGTTCTTACACGGGAACAGCTTCAGATTGCTCTATGGATAAAAAAAGAATATCATGCAAGCTATGCGGAAGCCGTAAGACTGTTTCTTCCTGCCGGATTGCGTGCCGGCCGGGTGCGTACGCAGTATACGACTATGCTGAGGCTGAAGCTTACCGCCGGGGAAACAGAGGAAGTGCTCGCGCAAACGCGTCCGGGAACCAAGGCGTATCGTATTCTTTCCGCTCTTGCAGAGTATGGGGATACGGAAAAGACTCAATTGACGCATTTGGTGGGGGAATGCAGTGCGGTAATCAAAAAACTTGCTTCAGAGGGATATCTGGAACTTTACAAGATAGAACGTCAGCGTTCACCGTATTTGGATCTTGTGCCGGAACACGCGCAGTGGCTTACTCTTACCCGAAGACAGCAAGAGGTACTTGATAAGATTCTGCGCGGGAAAGATCATTTTTCGGTTTCTTTGCTGCATGGCGTTACGGGAAGCGGTAAAACCGAAGTCTATATGCAGGCCATAAAAAATGTGGTGGCAGAAGGCAAGACGGCTATTGTGCTGGTACCGGAGATTTCCCTTACTCCCCAGATGGTCTTAAATTTCAGAAAAAAGCTTGGGGACGGCATTGCCATTTTGCACAGCGCATTAGGCGCGGGAGAGCGTTTTGACGAGTGGCGGCGGATTTTAACGGGCGATGCGCAGATTGTTATCGGAGCTCGTTCCGCCGTATTCGCCCCGTGTGAAAATGTAGGAATTATCATTGTGGATGAGGAACATGAGGGATCTTATATTTCGGAAACCCATCCCCGCTATGACGCGGTGGAGGTAGCGATCAAACGCGGAGAATATAATTGCTGTCCGGTGATTCTGGGCAGCGCGACACCCTCGGTAGTGCGGTATTATAAGGCCATGCAGGGACAGTACGACCTTCTTGAAATGCCCAGACGGGTAAACGGCAGAGAACTGCCGCAGGTTGAGGTTGTAGATATGGCCGAGGAGTTTGCCAAAGGAAACCGAAGCATGTTTTCGGAAAAGCTTTACGAACTTATGCGTCAGACCTTACAGCAGAAGAATCAGATTATGCTGTTTTTAAATCGGCGCGGCTATTCCAGTTTTGTTATGTGCCGCGCTTGCGGGGAAACGATTACCTGTCAAAATTGCGATGTTTCCCTTACGTATCACAGTAAAATTGATAAATTGAAATGTCATTATTGCGGATATGAGATTCCCTTGCCTGCAACTTGTCCGTTTTGCGGCAGTAAATTTATTAAGCAGTTCGGCGCGGGCACACAAAAGGTAGAGGAAGAATTCTTAAAGCTGTTTCCGCAAATAAGCGTTGTGCGTATGGATGTGGATACAACACGCGGCAAGGACGCTCATTATCATTTGTTAAAGAAACTTGCCGACGGAAGCGCACAGGTGCTGATCGGCACGCAGATGATTGCAAAAGGACATGATTTTCCCAATGTTACGCTTGTAGGGGTCATCGCGGCTGACGGTATGCTGCGGCTGCCGGATTACCGCAGCAGGGAACGTGCTTTTTCGCTGATTACACAGGTCTCCGGCCGTGCAGGTCGCGCGCAAAGGAATGGCCGTGTTGTGGTGCAGACCTATTCACCGAAGCATTTTGTGATTGAGTGCGCGGCGCATCACGATTATAAAACTTTTTATCAAAAAGAGATTGAAGAACGGCGCGCGATGTGGTATCCGCCGTTTGCCAGATTTATAAGAATTTTATATTCTTCTCCCAATGCTGAAAACGCTTATGAAGGATCGGTAAAAGCCTTTGAAAGAGTACTGGGCGTGTTAAAGGATTTTTCCGGGGAGGTGCTGTACAGGGAGCGTTCGGCAGCGCCGATCAATCGCCTGAAGGAACTGTACCGGCATCAAATTCTGATAAAACTTAAGGAAGGTCCGTATTGCGATAAACTTATTGATCAAATATTTGCGGTTCTTGAAGGAATCGCGCAAAAAGAGCTGTATTGTGATATTCAGGTGAATCCTGTAAATTTATTTTAAGGTGAAGAAAATGGCAATCAGAAATATTTTAAAGGAAAACGAGCCTCTGTTGAGAAAAAAAAGCAGAGAGGTGACGGAAATAGACGAAAAAATCATTACGTTGCTTGATGATATGAAAGAAACGCTGGCGCAGGCGCAAGGAGTAGGTTTGGCAGCTCCGCAGGTGGGTATTTTGCGCCGTGTGATTATTGTGGATACGGGCGAAGAAGTACTGGAGTTAATCAATCCGGTAATTGTGAAAGAAAGCGGTCATCAGGACAGCGTAGAGGGCTGTCTCAGTGTACCGGGCGTGCGGGGACATGTTGACAGACCAAAGAAGGTAACCGTACAGGGATATGACCGTCAGGGTAATTTGATGGAATATAAGGCGCAGGATTATGTGGCTACGATTTTCTGCCATGAAACGGATCATTTAAACGGCATTTTGTTTACTGATAAAGCTACAAGGATAGGAAAAGATGATTGATATAGTTTTTTTAGGCACGCCGGATTTTGCGGTGCCCTCTTTGCGGATTTTAGCAGAAAACGGATACCGCATCAAGGCCGTATTTACTCAGCCTGACAGGCCGAAGGGGCGGGGGAATAAAACCGCGTTTTCACCGGTAAAGGAATATGCCGTTCAAAACGGTTTTGCGGTATACCAGCCGGAGAAAATTCGCTTGCCTGAATACGCGGCGTTATTGCGGGATCTTCAGCCGGATTTAATGGTTACGGCGGCCTTCGGACAGATTCTTTCAAAGGAAAATCTGGATTCGGCTCGTTTGGGCTGCGTGAATGTACATGGCTCGCTGCTGCCTGCGTATCGAGGATCTTCTCCTATTCAGTGGGCGGTGATAAACGGTGAAAAAGAAACCGGTATTACTACCATGTATACCGATGTCGGTGTAGATTGCGGCGACATTATTCTGCAAAGAAAAATTAGCATCGGGCAGGACGAAACGGCCGGCCAGCTTTTTGAAAGAATGGCGTCTTTGGGAGCTGAGGTTTTATTGGAAACCGTGCGTCTGATTGAAGAAGGAAAAGCACCTCGGATTCCGCAGGAGGAGAAAAAAGCAACGCACTTTCCCATGTTGGATAAGAAAAACGCGGCGATTGATTTTTCTCAGGAGGCTTTCAAAATTAAAAATTTCATCCGCGGACTGAATCCATGGCCGATAGCCTGGACAATGTGCGGTAAGGATGTAATAAAGGTATATTCGGCAACGGTTTTAGAGCAAGAGGCGGAGGCCGTGCCGGGTACCGTTGTATACGCTGATGAAAAGCGGGGACTTATTGTGTGCGCTAAAGATCAATTGATTTCTCTTGATGTAATACAGCTGCCGGGGAAAAAGGCTATGGATGCCAGATTATATCTGCGCGGAAATTCTCTTTCCGCCAACTATTTGCACAATGAAACAAGATAGAGCCCGAAAACAGGCGCTTTTGCTGCTGGATGAGATCATTTCCAAGCATAAATATTCTAATTTAACGGTAAAATACGGATTAGCCGGTTTTGATGATCGCGATCGAGCCTTTATTACCGCTTTGGTTTACGGCACGCTTGATAAGTTGATTCATCTGGATTATGTTCTTTCACTTTACGCAAAAGGGCGGCTGCAGCCTAAAGTACAAAATCTCTTGCGCATGGGAACCTATCAGATTTTGCACATGGATCGTATTCCCGACAGCGCGGCGGTTGATTCTTCGGTTTCGCTTGCGCAAAGTATTGGAAAAGGGATGCTTAAGGGATATATTAACGGGGTGCTGCGCACCGTTTCAAGAGAAAAGGAGAAGATTCCTTATCCGAAAGAAGATGCTGCAAGAATATCCGTACAATACAGTTATCCTGAATTTTTAGTGCGGGAGATGATCCTTCAGTACGGCGCGGCGCGGACAGAAGAAATCTGCGCGTTTGAAGCAAAGCACAGTACCTGTTTGCGGGTGAATACCGAAAAAATTACAGTACCGGAGTTTACAAAAAAACTTTCCGTTCCATGGAAATACGGTCAATACTTTGAGGATTGTGTTTCTATTGATGGCGAACCGTGCTTTTTGGAAGAAGGACTTTGTTCTGTGCAGGGGGAAGCCTCCATGGCTGTTGTAAGAGCACTTGCACCGCAAAAAGGAGAAAAAATTCTTGATTGCTGCGCGGCGCCCGGAGGAAAAACGGTATATATTGCCCAGAGAATGGGTCAGGGAAGTGTTACCGCTTTGGATAAACATGAGCACAGAGTAAAATTAATTGAAAAAAATGCTCAGCGCTGCGGGGTTGCCGATCGGATCAATGCGTATATAGCGGATATGACAAAACAGCAGAATTTGGGGATTTTTGACAGAGTGCTTGCGGATGTACCCTGCAGCGGATTAGGCGTAGCAGGACAAAAACCGGAAATTAAAAATACGATTACGCCTGAAAAATTAGCGGAGTTAGAGACGGTTCAGGCTGAAATTTTAGAAAACGCATCGCAATGTGTTCGTCAGGGCGGTGTGCTGGTATACAGTACCTGTACTGTGCGAAGAGCGGAAAATGAAGAAATTGTAAAGCGCTTTTTAGCGATGCATCCGGATTTTATATTGGATAGTCTTAAAGGAAGTTTAGGGGAGAAACTGGAACAGGGCAGGGAGACAGAAAAGGGCTTTTTACAGTTTTATCCTGACCGCGACGGGATCGACGGATTTTTTATTGCAAGGATGAAAAGAATTTGAAGCTTTTGAGTTTAAGTCTGGAACAATTAAAAAAACTGATAACGGAGTGGGGTTACCCTGCTTACCGTGCGCAGCAGATTTCTACGGCGCTATGGCAGGGGAAGGAATTGGAACAGTTCAATATTCCCAAGGAATTAAAAGCGCTGCTTCGAGAAAAAGGCTGTACCGTAGGGGGTGTTCAGATCCATCAAAAGCGAGTTTCCTGTGACGGCACCGTAAAATATTTATATCGCTTGGAGGACGGCAATATTATTGAGGGCGTTTTCATGCGCTATAAGCATGGCAATACGCTTTGTGTTTCCACACAGGTAGGCTGCCGCATGGGATGTGCTTTTTGCGCTTCTACGATCGGAGGTCTTGTGCGAAATTTGGAGCCGGGGGAAATTTTAGGACAGGTAATCAGCGCAAATTATGATGACGGAAAAATAGGAGAACGCAGAATTACCAATATCGTGTTGATGGGCAGCGGCGAGCCGCTGGATAATTATGAAAATGTTATTAAATTTATAAAGCTTATTACCGATACAAACGGTTTAAATATTTCCGCGCGGAATATTTCGCTTTCTACTTGCGGTCTTGTTCCCGGAATCTATGCGCTGGCAAAAGAAAAACTGGGAATTACGCTTTCCCTTTCTCTGCATGCGCCGAATGATGAAATTCGAAGAGAACTTATGCCGGTTTCTCATGCGTATACGATAGAGGATACGGTAGCAGCTATGCGCTTTTATGTGAAAACTACCGGACGCAGAGTTATCTTTGAATATGCGCTTGTAGAACAAAAAAATGATACGCCTGAATGCGCAGGTCAGCTGGCGGCGTTAATACGGGGAATGCAGTGCCATGTGAACCTGATACCGTTGAATTCCGTACACGAAAGCGGTTTAAAGGGTTCGGGGACGGAAAGAGTAAAAAATTTCATGGAAATATTGCAGGAAAAGGGTGCTTCTGTTACCATAAGGCGTGAGATGGGCGCGGATATCGCCGGTGCCTGCGGTCAGTTGAGGAGAAGTTATCTTCAAAAGGAGGGGAAATCTTGAAATACTCTGGGTTAAGCAACAAAGGAAAAGTACGGGGCAGCAATGAGGATTTCTTCCATGTGCCCTTTGGTTCGGAAGATATCAAACTTTTTATTGTTGCCGACGGAATGGGCGGCGTGAATGCCGGCGAAGTCGCCAGTTCTTTGGCTGTGGCCAGTGTGGCTGAGTTTATTCGTGAAAATTATGCTTCTGTTACGGATATGCGGCTGCTGCTGCGCCGGGCAATGAGTGAAGCGAATAAAACTGTGTATCAGACGGCACGTTCGGACAAAAACTTTGACAGCATGGGTACTACTGTAGTGGCGGCGATTATTCGGGACGGGTTGGTCTATGTAGCAAACGTAGGGGACAGCCGCTGTTATTTGCTTCGAAATGGGATACTAAAGCAAATCAGTGTAGATCATTCCTATGTGCAGGAAATGGTGGATAAGGGGGTGCTTACTCCTACGGAAGCACAGGTGCATCCCAACCGAAACTTAATTACCCGAGCCATTGGTGCGGAACGATTTGTGGATGTGGATGTGTTTTGCCAAAGTTGGGAGAAACATGACAGGCTGTTGCTTGCTACCGATGGATTGACGGGAATGCTGAATGAGGAACAAATCAAACAGATCATCAGCAGTGATGCCGATTGCAGCCGCATAACGGACGAACTGATTCGGGCGGCGAATGAAGCGGGCGGTAAAGATAATATTACCGCGGTATTTATAGCTAACGATTAAGGAGATTTTTAATGGTTAACGATATTATTGACGGTAAATATGAGATTTTATCCAAAATAGGAAGCGGCGGTACCAGTATTGTATATAAGGCCCGGCGGCTGAGCGACGGTTTTATTGTTGCAATTAAAGTGGTACGCGATGAACTGGAGGATATTGACGAGCATGAGCGTCATTTCCGCCATGAGGCGGAAGCATTGGCAAAAATGTCGCATCGCAACGTGCGCAGAATTTTAGCCGTAGGGCAGTGGAATGGCTCTTTGTATATGGTAACAGAATATATTGACGGCCAAACCTTGAAGGATATCATTGCGCAGAACGGTCCGCTTCCGCCTAAAAAAGCAATGGATTATGCGCTTCAGATCGCAGCCGGTATGGAGCATGCCCATATGAAAAATATCATTCATCGGGATATTAAGCCGCAGAATATTCTTGTTTCTAATGACGGTACGGTAAAAATAGTGGATTTCGGAATTGCGCGGGTGCTTTCGCAGACAACACGCACTATGGGCGGAAAGGATGTTGTGGGCAGCGTACATTATATTTCACCGGAACAAGCCCGCGGCAGCCATGTGGATTCCCGTACGGATATTTATTCTTTCGGTGTACTGTTGTATGAGATGTTTACCGGACGCGTTCCCTTTGAAGGCGATGAGGCGGTGTCTATCGCCATGAAGCATGTCAATCAAACGCCGGAAGCGCCGCAAAGTGTCAATCCCGCCATTTCCAAGGGAATTAACGATATTATTTTAAAGTGTATGCAAAAGGATCCGGCAAAGAGGTATCAAACAGCTTCGGAGTTGAGAGAAGATTTATTATTATATGTAGCCAATCCGGAGGGCTTTTCTGTGCTTGGACAGGAAAATGAATATTCGAAGCAATCGTATGCGGAAGAAGATACGGAACCGGCGGATCCGGTAAGGAGAAAAAAGATTATTACCGCGAAGGAAGAGGAAAAAGGAGAAGTAAGAAAGAAAATTTCTTACATAAACGAAGAAGAGCGCAAGAAAGTAAAGGCTTCCAAGCGCAAGCAGAGCTTGATTATTGCGATAAGCGTTGTTGCCTCCGTGTTGGTTATTGCGGTTGCTTTAAGTATTCTGCTTCCCCGGGTGTTAGGGACAAATCAATATGAGGAAAAGAAAGTGCCTGAGGTTTCGGATTTAAGCAGAAGCGCCGCGGCGGCGATTATGCGAAATGAATCGTTTTCTAAATTTCGTTATGTAGAGGAGAATAACTCTTCCGTTCCGGAAGATTATGTGATTCGCACTGAGCCGGAAGCAGGAAGCATTGTGCCGGTTAACACGGAAATTGTAATTTATATCAGTAAAGGCGCCAAGCAGCTGATGGCGGAAAATACAATAGGGAAACCCTATATGGAGGCTACGGAAATTCTGGAAGCGCAAGGCTTTCGGGTAAAATACGTGTATATCGAAGATAGTTCCAAAGAAACGGGAATTGTTGCCGATCAAAGCAGTTATAATCAGAGTATTGCCGAAGGAACCGAAATCACATTGACTATCGTGCGGAATATTGCCGCATTAGAAATTATTGTACCGGATCTTACGGGACTCAGCCTGGAAGAAGCCAAAGACGCGATCGTACGCGCGGGCTTTATCGTAGGGAATTACCAGGAGGAAAGGACGAATAATCCTGATGAACTGGGAGTGCAGTGGCAAAGTATTGATCCGGGGACACCGTATTTATATATTGAAGGCGAGGAACCGCCGGAAGTAACCATTGACTTTACGGTGAATATCAGCAGCGGCTATCGGTGTGTTTATGAATATGCCGTGCCGGAAGAATATCGCGCCCAGACATTGGAACTTCTTGTTTATAATCAAAACAATGAACAAATCGATTACAGAAGATATGTGGACGCGGTGTTCGTTTCACTGGAGTACAGCAGCGAAAAGCCGGAAACCATTACTTTTGAATTGTATTTTGTCAATACATGCATTGATAAAAAAGTGCTTATGACATCCATGGACGCGCCGACGGAAGCACCGACGGAAGAAGAACAAAATGTCCAGTAATGAAGGAATGATTCTCAAAGCGGTTGCCGGCGTGTTTGAAGTTTTATGCGGCAATGAAATTTTCAGCGCGTATGCTGCGGGTAAATTTCGTAATATGAATATCACCCCTATGGTAGGAGACCGTGTTATTCTGCAGTTTTCACAACGGGAAGAAGAGAAAAATTTTATTACGCAAATACAATCGCGCCGTAACGCTTTGCTTCGCCCTCCGGTGGCGAATGTAGATATGCTTTTGATCACAGTGGCGGTTAAGCGGCCCAATCCGGATTTAAAGCTTGCGGATGAATTGATTTGTTATTGCCGTATGCTGAATATAGAACCCGTGCTGTGCGTCAATAAAAGTGATTATGACAAAGAAGAAGCCCAGCGGATTGTGCAGCAGTATCGTGCCTGCGGAATAAAGGCGTATATGACCAGTACGCTTGAGAAAAACGGAGCAAATGAGCTTAAGGCCGGCCTTGGGGAAGGAATTATTTGCTTCTGCGGACAGTCCGCGGTAGGAAAATCCTCGTTGATTAATTTACTGTTGGGAAAGAATTTATTTGAAACAGGAGGATTAAGTAAGAAAACCGCACGCGGAAAACATACTACGCGTCACTGCGAATTAGTGGCTGTAGGAGCAAAGCAATGGATTGCCGATACTCCCGGATTTTCTTTGCTGGAAGTTCCCGCACTTTCTCCCCGCGAGTTTTTGGCGCTTTATGAGGAATACGAATTGTATTCCCCTCAATGCCGGTTCCAGGGATGCTGCCATATCAATGAGCCGGATTGCGCGGTAAAGCAGGCGGTAAAGGAGGGAAAACTTCCTCAGCCGCGATATGAGCGATATAAACAGATTTATGAAGAAGTTGAAAAGAGATGGAGGAACCGATATGATTAAAGTAGCACCGAGTATTCTTTCAGCGGATTTTTCGGCTTTGGGAGAAGCCGTTGAACGGATTGATGCCTGCGGCGCAGATTTTATTCACTGTGATGTAATGGACGGTATGTTCGTTCCCAATATTACTTTCGGAGCCGGTATGATTCGGGCATTAAGAAAGCATACAAGAAAAATACTGGACGTGCATTTAATGATAGAAAAGCCCGAACGGTATATTGATGATTTTATTGATGCCGGTGCGGATATCATTACCGTTCATTTTGAGGCTTCCCCCCATCCTCATCGCACGCTGTCGTATATTCGCGCCCGGGGCGTTAAGGCAGGTATTGTTTATAATCCCGCAACAGCTGTGGATTCTTTGGAATATTTGATGGGAAATTTGGATATGGTACTGCTGATGACGGTCAATCCCGGTTTTGGCGGACAGCATTTTTTACCTGAGATATTGCCTAAAATAGAAAAAGTGCGTAGTTTGATCGGCAGCCGGGAGATATTGCTTGAAGTAGACGGCGGTATCACGCCGGAAAACGCTTTGGCGGTAAAAAAAGCCGGAGCGAATGTTCTGGTAGCCGGCAGCAGTATTTTTACATCAGAAGATCCTAAGACAGTGATAGAAGCTTTAAAAAAATAAAATGGAACCAAAATTCCCCCGTTTGTATATTATGTAATATGCAGAGGGGGGTTTTTATTGAAGAAGATATTTTTTAAGTGTAATATTTTGGGTCTCATGTGCATGCTGGTAGGCGTCATCTTTATCCTTTTTAACCTGCCCCTTCATGTATGGTTTATATTATTGGGCGCGGGTCTTATTGCAGTGGGAATATTTTTATGTAAATAGGGGGAAAATATATGAAAATTATTTGTATTACGGCACCTAAATTCCTAAACGGATTTATCAAAAAAATAAGCGGAAAAGGCAATAAAAAAACGGTTGAAAAAAAGATGGTTAAATGATATAATAAATACAAGTCTATGTGGGAGGGATTTTAAATGGCTGAGAATAATGGCATGATCAGCAAGTCGGAGGTAGGCGGTAGCGTTTCTTATTCGGAAGATGTTATTGCTATTATTTCAGGCTTAGCAGCTACCGAGATACATGGCGTTGCCGGCATGAGCGGCGGAATCAAAAGCGGTATTGTGGAGCTTTTGGGCAAAAAAGATCTTTCTAAAGGAATTAAGGCTACAATAGGAAATGAAGAGGCTGTAATCGATATTAATTTGGTTGTTTCTTATGGTACGATTATCAGCGATGTAGTTCTTGAAGTGCAAAAAAGCGTGAAGCGCGCGGTGGAAGGAATGACCGGCTTAAAAGTACCAGCGGTAAATGTAAATGTAATAGGCGTTCAGGTTGCCGCTGAAGATAAAAAGTAAAACAGAGGTAGAATAATGAAAATTTGGGAGAGATTGCTCCTTGTATTTCTGGCGCTTGTGTCTATTGCCGTTCTTGGATTTTTTGCTTTTTCCGTATGGAATCCAACAGCGTTATTAGTATTACTGTATGAAATGCAGCAGTCCGTTTATCTAAAAATTGCTTTTAGCGCACTGGCATTTGTTTTTGCTGTTTTAAGTGTAAGAATTATGTTTGCCGGTTTGGGCGGAAATGCGAAAACGGTAACGATGGCCGCTTCTACCGAGGCGGGAGGCATTTACATAAATATTGATACCATCAGTGATTTAGCTTCAAAAGCTGTGCGTAAGGTGGAAGGAATTCGAGAAATTCGTATAAGGACTACGATGCAGGAGGGCGGAGCCTATATAGCCGTAAAAATATCTATGGCGTCAGACTGCGTGATTCCCGAAGTTTCGGCACAGGTTCAGCAAAGTGTAAAAACGGATGTTGAAGGGCTTTGCGGAATTACCGTAAAAAAAGTAGTAGTGCAGGTGGATAATTCCCTGCAGAGTCAGAAAAATTAGGCAAAATAATTTGCTTAGAACATTTAGGGCGGGAAAATCCTCGCTCTTTTGTTAGTATAAGGGATATTACGGAGGATAGCATGGCACGAATAAAAGCCAGAGAGGTAGCGTTTCAATTGCTTTTTGAAGATACATTCGGGACTAATACGGCAAGGGAAATGTTTGATAGCCTTTTTGAAGAGGAACAAGAGTGGAAAAAAATCAATGAGACGGATTTAGAATATATTCAGTGGCTTAGGAACACTGCCAAACAGCACGTGGACGAGCTGAATACTATTATTGCTCGTTTTGCGAACGGGTGGACCATTGAACGGATGAATCGTATTGATCTTTCAATCTTGCGGCTTGCGCTTTGTGAAATTTTATATCGGGAAGATGTAACCGCCGCCACTGCCATTAACGAAGCCGTAGAATTGGCAAAGCGTTATTCTTCGGAAGAGGGACCGTCTTTCATTAACGGTATTTTAGGAGCATTTGTAAGAAGTCTATGATATTTTTAGGTATTGATACCAGTTGCTATACAACCTCAATAGCGGCAGTGGATGAAAACGGAAACCTGATTGCACAGCAGCGTAAACTTCTTTCTGTTGCCGAGGGAGAGCGGGGGCTTCGCCAAAGCGAGGCTTTTTTTAAACATGTGAATAATTTTCCTGAATTATATGAAAAATTGCTGGAGCAGATTCCTGAGCCGAAGATTCAAGCGGTGTGCGTCAGCACGCAGCCAAGAGGAATGGGAAATTCTTACATGCCGGTATTTTTTGCCGGCAGGCGAATGGCGGAAACCATTGCCATGACCTTAAACGTACCGTTGTTTTCCACGGATCATCAGCAAGGACATGTGCAGGCGGCATTGTATCAAAGCGATCTTTCCTCTCAGCGGTTTTGTGCCGTACACCTTTCCGGAGGAACAACGGAAGTGCTTTTGGTGCATGAAAAACCAACGGAATATAAAATAAAAATACTGGCTTCGTCCAAGGACATCAACGCGGGACAATTGATTGACCGTTTGGGAGTTGCTATGAAAATGCCGTTTCCGGCCGGAAAATCTGTGGATGAGCATGCGGTGAAGCACAGCGGAGCGAGAATCGTTTTACCGATTCACGCTTCCATGGAAGATTGCAGTTTTTCCGGTACAGAGGCGGCCGCTTTACGGGAACTTGAAGCGGGTGCGGATATGGACATGCTTTGCGAGGCAATTATGTCTGCTATAGCGCGCACAATGGCAAAAATGATGGGCGGAGCCGCCTACTATGCGGGAACGCAAGATATTCTGATGGCCGGCGGTGTATCGTCCAGTTTGTATTTAAGAAAAACATTGCCGGTTTTACTGGAAAAGCGGGGAATGCACTTTAACCTGCATTTTTCTCCTGCGGAATTCAGCTCGGATAACGCTGTCGGCGTAGCGCTTTTATGCAGAAAAAAATACATAAACAGGGGGTAATTTTATGATACTTGACGGAAAGGCTTTGGCTGCGAAAATCAAAAATGAACTGCGTGAAAAAATAGCGGCATCGGGAAAAAAAGTTGCGCTTGCGGTTGTTTTGGTCGGTGAGGATCCGGCAAGCTGTATTTACGTAAAGAATAAAACCAATGATTGTCGGGAAATCGGCATTGAATCACTGGAATATCGTTTAAAAGAGGATACATCCCAGGAAGAACTTATGGCGCTGATTCATACATTGAACCAAGATGAAAATGTTCACGGTATTTTGGTGCAGTTTCCTCTGCCGAAGCATTTGGATCAGGAGGCTGTGGTAAAAGCTATTTCGCCGGATAAAGATGTGGACGGCTTTTCGAAAATCAATATTGGAGGAGTGCTGATGGGGGATAAAGAGAGTTTTGTTTCCTGTACCCCTGCCGGCGCTATGGAATTGATCAAAACCAGCGGCATTGATATATGTGGGAAAAGAGCGGTTGTAATCGGCCGCAGTAACAATGTGGGAAAACCTATGGCGCTTTTGCTGCTTCATGAAGGCGCAACGGTCACAGTTTGTCACTCTAAGACTCAAAATTTAGCACAGATCACCAAAGAAGCGGATATTCTGGTAAGTGCCGTAGGACGAGCGCATATGATTACTGCGGATATGGTAAAGCCCGGCGCGGTAGTAATTGATATCGGTATCAGCCGCATTGATGGCCGTCAGGTAGGAGATGTGGATTTTGAAGCGGTTAAAAATAAAGCGTTTGCCATTACGCCTAACCCCGGAGGAACCGGACCGATGACACGAGCAATGTTGATGTATAATACCGTAAAAGCGGCGGGGATTTTATGAATGTAACCGTATCACAACTGAATGCTTATATAAAACAGAGTTTCTCTATGGACGCTGTTTTAAATGATATTGTGGTTGAAGGCGAAATTTCGGGCTTGAAAATGCATTCTTCAGGACATATTTATTTTTCTTTAAAGGATGAAAGCGCAGCGATACGGTGCGCTTTTTTTAAACCGCATTCGCTTAAAATCAATTTTCGGCCGGAAGATGGCATGAAAGTGCTGGCCAGGGGAAGAGTTACTCTTTACGAGCGCGACGGACAGTATCAGCTCAATGTGTTCACGCTTGAACCTGACGGATTGGGGGAACTCTATAAGCAATTTGCACAATTGAAAAAAAGACTGGAAGAGGAAGGCCTTTTTGATTCCCGGAATAAAAAGAACCTGCCGGCATTTGCAAAAAAAATCGGTGTGGTGACCTCTCCTACCGGAGCAGTGATTCGGGATATTATCAATGTCGCGACCAGAAGATGCCCGGAAATCAGTATTGTTCTGGCGCCGGTTACGGTACAGGGTGAAGACGCGCCGCGCTCTATTTGCGCGGGATTGCGGGCTTTGGATTCTATGGCGGAAGTGGATGTGATTCTTCTTGCCCGGGGAGGCGGTTCCATGGAGGATCTCTGGTGTTTTAACAGTGAGGAGGTCGCAAGAGCGATTTTTGCCTGTAAAAAGCCTGTGATATCGGCGGTAGGACATGAAACCGATTTTACCATTGCCGATTTCGTTGCGGACATGCGGGCTCCGACACCTTCGGCTGCCGCAGAACTGGCGGTTTTTGATTATTACGGTACGTTAGAAGATGTCGAGCGTTTTGGGCAGTATATCATTAGGAATATTGAAGGCAGAACATCTGAAATGCGGGCCGCGCTGTATAAGGCGGCAGAGCATTTTGAAGATCCGCAATTGTTGATAGCAAATTTTGCTCAGCGGTTGGAGCGGCTGCGGCAAGAGCTATTTATGAAGAATGAACTGCAGCAGCATCGTAGGGAAGAGCAACTGTCCATACTTGCGGGAAGACTGCATGCTCTCAGTCCTTTGGCGGTATTGGAGAGGGGGTATTCCGTAACTTTTGATCAAAGCGGAAAGACCGTAAAAAACAGTGGGAATATCCATCAGGGCGACAGTATTTTTATAAAATTAAGCAAGGGCGCATTAAAAGCCGAGGTTACGGAGGTTGAAAAATGAAAGAGATAGAGAAAATGACATTGGAAGACGCAATGAAAGAATTGGAAGGGATCGTAGAAAAATTGGATGATTCCAAACTTTCATTGGAAAAATCAATGGATGCCTTTGAGCAGGGAGTAAAACTTGTGACGCATTGCAGAAAGTTACTGGATGGGTACAGTAAAAGAATTACCGTACTGAAAAAGGAAGGTGCGCTGCTGAAAGAGAGTCCTATGGAGGAATCCTTTGATGCTTAATGCGGAAAAAAAGTTAGAAGAGTACAGCCGTATTGTAGAAAATGAAATGACAAAACTACTGAAAGCCGACGGAATTCCGGTGCAGCTTCAGCAGACCATGGCCTACAGCGTTCTTGCGGGCGGAAAACGGCTTCGCCCCGCCTTGCTGATGGAAGCGTGTAAGTTATGCGGAGGAACGGAGAGCCGGGCGCTTCCGTTTGCCTGCGCGATGGAATTTATTCATACTTATTCATTGATTCATGATGATCTTCCCGCGATGGACAATGATGACTACCGCAGGGGAAAACTTACTTCCCATAAAAAATTCGGAGAGGCCAAAGCCATTCTTACCGGAGACGGATTGCTGAGCTACGCTTTTGAAATTTTGCTGGATGCCTGTTGCGATCCATCTTCTGTGGCCGCGGCAAGAATGATTGCATCGGCTGCCGGAGTAAAAGGAATGTTGGCGGGGCAATGGGTAGACGTTGATTTGAACGGGGATATATTTGAACAAACTACTATGGAATATATTCATTTACATAAAACGGCCGATATGATTACGGGAGCGTTGCTTGCCGGGGCAGCATGCGCAGGTGCTGAAAAAGAAAAACTCGTGCAGCTTGAGAGTTACGGCAAGGGAATCGGATATACGTTTCAGATTGTTGACGATATCTTGGATATTGAAGGCAGCAGCGAGGAACTTGGCAAAAAAACCGGCAGTGATGCGGCAAACCATAAAACAACATATGTTATTCTTTTTGGACTGGAAGGTGCACGGCAAAAAGCGGAAGAGCATACGGCCGCGGCGATAGAGGCCGTAAAAAGCTTCGGAGAAGAGGCGGCGTTTTTCATAGCATTGGCACAGTATCTCTTGAAAAGAAAAAAATAAATATTGCATTTCAATAGAAAATAAAAGAAAAATATAGTAAATCGCAGAAATCATTTAAAAAGCAGGTTCTTTTGACAAAAATCTGCTTTTTTCGTAGTAGGAATAATTGTATTTATATGGTAAAATTGTATAAAAAAGGAGGAAATAATATGAAAAATAAAAATTTTATCAAATTATGGAACGATTATGCCTGCGTTTATAATGATTTAGCTGAATATTTTGAAGATAACCGCCTTTCCATACAAAAACTGAGAAAATTGGATCAAGTAGTGGAAAAACTCTTTATTATTTGCAATATATACATGAAATAGAAGGTTCGGGCAAAAATATAGTATATAATTCTATTTTTGGTGAACGGGATGAACGGAATCATTTTAAATATAGCGGCTATGGCCGCCGGCTTTGCAAACGGTTTTCTGGGAACAGGGGGCGGTATTATCGCGCTTCCTGTGCTTTATTCCGCGTTAAAAGATGAGAAAAAAGCACATGCCTCAGTGGCGCTGTTTATTCTTCCGCTCTCTCTTTTAAGCGCGGCTGTTTATCAGAAAAATATCCATTTAGCTCTATTGTTTCCGCTTTGTACGGGAGCGGCTGCGGGTGGTGCGGCAGGGGCTTTTTTACTTAAAAAAACGCCGATAGGGGTGGTAAAAATTATTTTTGGCCTTATTGTTATTTATACGGGGATCAGGGCGCTGTTATGATCGCTTTTTTTATTGGCTTTTTTTCTTTTTTGCTCGCGGGCCTCGGCCTTGGCGGGGGGGCGCTTTTAATTCCCTGTCTTACACTTGTTTTTCATATGGAGCAGAGTGATGCGCAATATGTAGGACTGGTTGCCTATATTCCCGCGGCTTTGGGAACCATATTTTACGGACTGAAAACGAAACTGCTCAACGCGAAAAAAACGACGGAGTTGGTTCCGGCCGGCCTTGTGGGAGCCGCGGCCGGTGCTCTGCTCAGCCGCGGCGCCGAAAATGATTTGCTGAAAAAAATATACGGTGCCTTTTTAATTTTTTTTGGAATTTATATGATTTTTTCGGTCATTTGGAAACAAAAAAAAGATGGCTTTTATAAAAAAACAAAATAATATATAAAATTTTCTGTAAATTTTATCAAAAAATCAGAATTGCCTCTGGATTTTTGGCGCCAGATATTATATAATACTATAAATCTGTTATAGCTTAATCAAATTGATTTATATATTTTACTTTCGGAGGAGATTTTTATGAGAAAAATAGCGATTATGGATGTAGGATCGAACAACGCACGGTTGATTCTTGTTTATATCTATGATAACGGCAGTTATCGCATCGCGGATCAGCTGAAGGAACCGGTAAGACTGATTTCCGATATGGGACATGATAATATTATTAAGCCTCGGCGTATTCAGCAATTGATAAAAACTATCAATATGTTTAAACGGCTTTGCGCGGCTAACGACGTAGAGGAAATTTATGCTTGCTGTACAGCGGCAGTAAATCGTGCCGCCAATCAGCGCAGCTTTTTGGATGAGGTATACGCTACTACACAATTTGAGCTTGAAGTCCTTTCCGGGGAAAGGGAAGCAACCCTTGTTTATCAAGGGGTGATCAATACTATGGATATTGACAGCGGCGTCATTATGGATATCGGTGGAGGAACCACGCAGCTGGTTCACTTTGAAAAACGCAATATTAAAAATTTAGCTTGTTTGCCTTTCGGAACGGTAACGCTTACGGAATTGTTCGGTTTGGCGGATAAAGTGAAACAAGAGCAGATTGACGCTATTGAGGATTTTTACCGTCAGCAGTTGGAAGAGGTGCCGTGGCTTTCTTCCGTGCAGGGGCTTCCTTTAATCGGTGTGGGCGGTTCCTTCAGAAATTTGGGTAAAATTATGCGTATGAAAAGCAAACGGGATATCGGTACGCTTCATAATTATAACATACGGGTAAAGGAAATCGATGCCGTATATGAAAATATGTGCCGATTGGATCTTGACCGGCGCATGAAAATCAAAGGACTCTCCAATGAACGGGCGGATATCTTTTTGGCAGCCTTTGCGGCGATTAAGACCACGGTTAATTATATCGGCTGTACAGATATTTTTATCAGCTGCAGCGGTCTCCGGGAAGGCATTATGTTTCAGCAGATTGATCCGCAGCTGGCGGTTAAACCTGTACAGCATGTGCTGGATTATTCTCTTGCCAATGTGCTGGGACTGTTTCAGGAAAATATTGCCCATGCTAATAATGTGGCCAAGCTCTCGCTTTTGATGTTTGAACAGTTGCGGCAGCTGCATAAACTTCCCAATTCGTATATGCGTATTATTAAAACGGCGGCAACCCTGCATGATATCGGAACAACAATCAAATATCATGATCATCATAAGCATAGCTTTTATTTAATATTGAATTCCAATATTTACGGTCTTACGCATCGGGAACATTTAATGAGCGCTTTTGTAGCTTTGGCGCATCGGAAAGATGACGTAAAAAAAGAGTGCCAGCGGTATTCTGAGATGATTACTGCTGATGATGTGGCAATTATCTATAAGCTGGCGGTTCTTGTCCGCATAGCCGAAAGCTTTGACAGAGCTATGGCTAATGTTGTGGAATCTGTTTCCTGCGATATTTTAGGTGATTCGGTTATTATGAAAACACAGACTACCACAGACGCTTCGTTGGAAATAAAAGATGCTCATACCTGTGGGGATATGTTTAAAAAAGCTTACGGAAAAAATTTGGTTATACTTTAAATTAGGAGAAGAGCAATGCACGTAGTACTTGAAAAAACTTTAATAAAAAACGGCAGGGAGATTTTATCGGGCAGTCATGATTGCGCCGGCCGCGCCAAAGAAGGCACGATAAGCTATGGTATTTTGAAAGCTCATAATATCGGCACCAGTATGGAGAAGCTCAATCTTCGGTTTGACGCGTTGGTTTCTCATGATATTACCTATGTGGGAATCATACAGACGGCTCGTGCCAGCGGCCTGAAAAAATTTCCTATGCCTTATGCGCTTACCAATTGCCATAACAGCTTATGCGCAGTGGGCGGCACTTTAAATGAAGATGATCATCTTTTCGGTCTTTCGGCAGCTAAAAAATACGGCGGAATGTATGTGCCGCCGCATCTTGCGGTTATTCATTCTTTTGCAAGAGAAGAGCTTGCCGCTTGCGGCAGAATGATTTTGGGTTCGGACAGTCATACCCGTTATGGCGCCCTTGGTACGATGGCCGTTGGCGAAGGCGGACCGGAGCTGGTGAAACAGCTGCTGGAACGTACCTATGATATTGATTATCCGCAGATTATTGCTGTTTATTTAAAAGGTACTCCCCGCCGGGGGGTAGGCCCGCATGACGTTGCGATTGCCTTGTGTAAAGAAGTTTTTGCTTCCGGCGCCGTGAAAAATAAGGTGCTGGAGTTTATAGGCCCCGGTGTAGAGGGATTAAGCGTGGATTTCCGCTGTGGCATTGATGTGATGACGACAGAAACCACCTGTTTGAGTTCTATATGGCAGACAGATGAAAAAGTACATAATTATTATAAAATCCATCAAAGAGAGGAAGACTATATTTGTCTTGAACCTGCGGCATTAGCGGAATATGACGGATTGATTGAAATTGATTTAAGCCAGATTGAGCCGACGATTGCCCTGCCTTTTCATCCGAGCAATGCGTATACCATCAGGGAGTTTAAAGCAAATGCAAAGGAAATCTTAGCAAATCTGGATGAAGAAATCAGGAAGCAATATCCAAAGAGCTCATGCTCTGTTTCCCAAAAACTGGACCAGGAAGGATTCCATGTTGATCAGGGAATTATTGCAGGATGTGCGGGCGGAATCTTTGAAAATATCACCGCGGCTGATGACATTTTAAAGGGCGGCAGCACCGGCAACGGCGCGTTTTCTTTAAGTATCTATCCGGCCAGCCAAAGCGTGTATCTGGATTTGGTACAAAAGGGAATTGTTTCTGATTTAATGGAGACCGGAGCGGTGCTCAAAACCGCTTTCTGCGGCCCGTGCTTCGGCGCGGGGGATGTTCCGGCAAATAACGCTTTCAGCATTCGTCATACTACAAGAAATTTCCCCAACCGCGAAGGAAGTAAACCCGGAGACGGTCAGCTTTCACTGGTGGCGTTGATGGATGCCCGCAGTATTGCGGCTACCGCGGCTTGCGGCGGTGTTTTGACGGGCGCCGACGAATTGGATATAGAATATACTTCTTATGAATATACTTATCACAGTGATATTTATAAAAAACGTGTGTATGACGGCAGAAATCATCCGATTCCCGAAACAAAACTTATTCTGGGCCCGAATATCGCGGATTGGCCTGCGCTTAAAACCATGCCGAGTCAGGTTCTTGTACGCCTGTGCAGTGTTCTCAGAGATCCAGTAACAACAACCGATGAACTGATTCCTTCGGGAGAAACCAGTACGCTGCGTTCCAATCCTTATAAACTTTCCCGATTTACTCTCTCCAGAAAAGATCCGGAGTATGTTGCCTGTGCGGACGCGGTTGCGGAGATTGAAAATAGTTCCGCGCGGGAAGAATTGTTTTCAAGTTTGAACACGCTTGCAGGCGTGGAGATTACCGATTGCGTGTTCGGAAGCGCCGTGTTTGCCAATATGCCCGGTGACGGTTCCGCAAGAGAGCAGGCCGCCAGCTGTCAAAAGGTACTGGGCGGTTGGGCAAATATCGCTGTTGAATATGCTACCAAGCGCTATAGAAGTAATCTGATTAACTGGGGAATTTTGCCGCTTTTGATTGATAAAACCGATGCGCTGAAGATAGAAAAGGGCGATTATGTATTTTTACCGGAGATTCGAAGCAGCTTAGAAAACGCGAAAAATCAAACAAAAGCGATTTTGATTAAAGACGGAAAAACCGAGGAACTTACTCTTGGCATCGTGCCCATGACCAAGGATGAACGGGATATTTTGCTTAGCGGAGGCTTGATTAATTACTATTCGGCGCAAAAATAACAGGAGGATTTATTGAATGGGATTTTTTACTCGTGATTTGGGTATTGACCTTGGAACGGCCAATACGTTGGTGTATTTACGGGGAAAGGGAATTATTATAAGAGAGCCCAGTGTGGTTGCGGTTAAGGTTTCCGGCAGTCGCAAGGAGGTTTTGGCTGTAGGTGAACAGGCGAAAAGCATGTTAGGAAGGACGCCGGGAAATATTATTGCGGTAAAACCGCTGCGCGACGGTGTTATTGCCGATTTTGATATTACCGCGGCTATGCTTTCGGATATTATACACAGAGCTATGCCCAGAGCGTTTTCACTGACAAGAACACGCGTTGTTATCTGTGTGCCCTGTGGCGTTACCGGGGTAGAGCGTAAGGCGGTTGAGGATGCCGCGAAAAATGCCGGCGCCAGTCATGTGGTTATTATGGAAGAACCGAAAGCCAGTGCTATCGGCGCAGGACTGCCCGTAAATGAACCGGCCGGCAGTATGATTGTGGATATTGGCGGAGGCTCCAGTGAAATGGCCGTTATTTCTCTGGGAGGAATCGTGGTATCTAAATCCCTTAGAATCGCCGGAAATAAACTGGATGATTCTATTACAAACTTTGTAAAAAAAGAGTTCAATCTTGCGATCGGAGAGCGCACGGCAGAAGAAGTCAAAATTCAAATCGGTTCGGCATATCCTACGGGAGAGGAATATTCCATGGATATCAGAGGACGGGATCTAATTTCAGGATTACCTAAGACCGTTACCATTACTTCCGCGCATGTTCGTGAGGCTTTGCGGGAACCGTTAATGGCGATTATTGATGCCATTAAGGTTACGTTGGAAGATACACCTCCGGAACTGGCGGCCGATATTATGGAACGCGGCATCTATTTAGCCGGCGGCGGCGCGCTGTTGAACGGGATGGACACATTGATTAAATATGAAACCGGTATGCCGGTAGTGATCGCGGATTCTCCGCTTGACTGCGTTGTTAACGGTGCGGGGAAGGCGTTGGAAGATTTGGATTATTTGACATGAACGGAGACGGCAGATGAAGAGTCTTGGGCGCAAGCGCATTAAAATTATAAAATATCTGGCCATAAGCCTTGTAATTGTTATAACGCTGTTAATTCTTATGTTTAACAGCGGTGTTGCTGCGCTCAGGCAGATATCGGGTTATGTGGTCACTCCGGTCATTCAGGCGGCGGATGCCGCATTTGACGGAATCAGTAATTTTTTTGCCAGTTTCGGTTCAAGGATGCGGTTGAAAGAGGAACTTGCGTCCGCACAGGAAAAATTGATGCAGTTTGAAACGATTCAATCCGTCGCCGATGAAGTGAAAGCAGAGAATAATCAGCTGATGGCATTGTTGGGAGAAAGTGAAAAGTATCCGGAATTTGAATATCAATATGCCGAGGTCATCCTTCGCAGTGTGGATGACTACAGCGCTACATATACGCTGAATAAAGGCCAAAATGACGGAATTAAGCCGAATATGGTGGTGATATCCTCCGGAGGACTGGCGGGAAAAATCATTGAAACTACCGAGAGTACATCGATCTTGCTTGCAATTATCGATTCCCGATGCGGCGTACCGGCGCTTTCGGAAGAAAGCCGTGATATGGGGGTTGTAAAAGGTGTAAGCGATTCCGGTACGACGGCCGGTTATTGTACGATGACAGAACTTCCTACCAATGCGATTATCAAGCCAGGAGATACGGTCATTACTTCGGGTATGGGAGAAGTTTTCCCGAAAGGAATTACGGTGGGAACCATTACCGAGGTTTCTAAAGGAAACCTGAATCAGATTAACTCTTCAGCAAAACTGACTCCTGCGGTAGATTTTGATCATCTGGAAAATGTGTTGATTATTACGAATACGGGAGAATGAAAATATGCGGACGTTTGTAATGATCATTCTTTCGGTTTTTGCCTTTTTTGCGCATGTTCTTTTATCACCTTTGATTGGTATATTTGGGGCAAAAATTGATTTTATTATGCTTAATCTTGTGAGTTTGGCGTTTTTTACAAAAAAGTGGTATCCTCCTGTACTTGCCGGTGTTTATTCGGGAATTTTGGTAGATATTACGACGCAGGCGAGCACTTATATTAATACGGGAATATATCTTGCGTTGGCGGGTCTTACTGTGATTGCAGTAAAAATTATAAAAGAAAATAGTTATATGTTATATATTCTTTTTGTATTTGGGGCGGTATGTGTTAAGCATTTTGCTTTGATTTTTGTTCTTTACATTATGCGATTATCAGAAAACGCTTCGATTATGACGTTTATATACGGATTACCTTCCGCACTTTATACGGCAGCGATTTCTGCGGGAGTTTATTTTATTATAAAAAAAATCTTTTCGTTTAATTTTATGCAGGAAAATCCTGTAGACCATAATAAATATGTTCTTTAGGCGGTGAAAAATGAAATTTTTAAAGGGAGAAGAAGATAATAAGCAGGGAATGGAACGCCGGGGCTTGATTGTTATAGGGGCGTTTCTTGTCGCGTTTGTTGTGCTTGTTTGCTCTCTTATTGATCTACAGCTGATTCGGGCGGAAGATTATGAAGCCGCATCCAGCATCAAGCGTACAAGGACACTGAAAGTTGAGGGAACGCGGGGAAAAATATTGGATTCCAACGGAATACCGCTTGCTCAGGACGAGGTCAGCTATAATTTGGAGTTTTATAGGGAATATAATTTAAAATCCGAGCGTCAGATGTATACGGATTCCATTATTTTTGCTATAGAATTGATGAATAAATACGGCCGAGATATTCAGCCTACTTTTGCTATTACCAAGAATGAAAACGGTGAATATGTATTTGATTGGGGTGATGTAAGCAGCAGCGTTGCGGCTTCGCGGGAAAAAACATGGCGCAGCGATTTTTATTTTGCGGACACAAAAGGGCTTGCGAAAAACTGTGAGGAAATGTATTATGAAATGCGGGAACGCTATTGTATTCCCGAGGATATGACGGATGAGCTTGCTTTTAAGGTTCTCGGTATTTGGCAGGACAGCATTCAATCGTATTGGGCGTCAAAATCCATAACCGTGCTGAAAAATCTTAGCTTAGATCTTGTTACCGCGATAGAAAGCTACAGTTATGAACTGGCGGGCTTTAATATTACGGAAAAATCTCTTCGGGTATACCCTCAGGGAACGGTTGCCAGTCATATTATAGGATATTTGGGACGTATTACGGCAGAAAATGTTGACTATTATGAGGAGCTTTCCTATGATATTGAAAGCCTGGTGGGCGTTTCGGGAATTGAAAAAGAAATGGAAAGTTATCTGACCGGCAGCAGCGGAGCGAGAGTTGGTTCCCGTGAGGTTGAGGTTACTAACGGAGGCAGAATTTTAAGCGAGCTTTCCTATACACATCCTAAAAGCGGTGATAATGTCTATTTAACCATTGACATCAATCTTCAGCGGGTGGCGGAGGAAGCACTGCGTCAAAATATTGCGGAGATTAACCAACGCCAGTATGAACTTTACAATGGCGATGTGGCAAAATATGAAAATTTGGTAGAGGAACGCGGAGGAAAAGAGGTACAGTTTGCCAAAGTAGGCGCGGTGGTCGTTATGGATGTGAATACCTGCGATGTGCTGGCATTGGTCAGCGAACCCAATTATGACGCCAGTTTGTTTTCGCAGGGGATTTCACAGGAGGAATACGATGCGATTGTCAATGATGAGAGTAAACCGTTGTTTAATAAGGCAATCAGCGCCTCCGATACGCCAGGTTCTATTTTTAAGCTTTGCGTATCTTTGGCCGGCTTAGAAGAGGGCGTTATTACGGTTGATGAAGAAATTCACGATTACGGAGAATACAGAAAATATGTAGGCGATAGTGATAAGCGCGGCCCGATGTGCGGCTGGTATAGGGATTCTCACTATCGGTCCACACACGGTTCTATTAATGTGGTCAGTGCAATCAATTATTCCTGCAACTATTTCTTCTATGAAGTAGCAGATCGCTTGGGAATAGAAAAGATAAAAAAATGGGCGTTTAATTTTGGCCTTTTGGAAAAAACCAATATTGAGCTCACCGGTGAAAAAGTGGGCATTGTAGGTGACCAGAAAACAATATATGACAGTGAGCGTGAAATTTCAGATCAGGATACCAGTTTGCCGTATCTGGTTTTTAAATCCATTCGTACACAATTGGTAGAATGTGCGGAAAAATCAGAAAAAACGCTTACCGATGCGGAAATAAATTCTATTATATCACAATGCTTTGACTTGATAGGTAAATCTCGAAATGAGATTTATTCGGATATTACAAAAATTTTGGTAGAAGGCTATGGCCTTTCCAGTGCTTATGTTAATTCAGTGACAAAATACGAAATATACAGTTATCTTGTGCAAATTACTTGGACGCCTACCAATACGATCCAAACAGGAATCGGCCAAAGCATTACAACGGTTACTCCGATTGCGGTAGCCCGATATATATCGGCTATTGTAAACGGGGGGTATGTATATGATGCGCATATCGTGGAGAAGGTAACATCGGGTACGGGCGAACTCATTTATGAACAGCAGCCCACCTTAGTACGTAAGCTGGATATTAAACCGGAACATTTGGCTGCGGTTAAGCAGGGAATGAAAGAAATGGTTTCGGAATCGGAAGATCCCTATGCTTCTACGGCTCGAAATTTCTTTAAAAATTTTAAATATAATGAGGAAATGGGCGGGAAAACCGGTACGGCGCAGGTTTCTAATATCAATATTGAAGATAATGCTTGGTTTGTTGCGTTTGCTCCTTATGAAAAACCGGAAATTGCGGTGGTTGTGTATATTCCCAATGGATATTCCGGTTCAATGGCAAGCAGTACGGTAAAATCAATTGTAGAGTATTATTTGGATCGGAAATACGCGACGGAGGACGATTCTGTTCCCAATGAAAATACAGTGGTGTATTAAGGAGAGATTATGGCATATAATAAAGGCTTAAAAAGAAAAAAGCGGCGCGCCTTTCCGCCGGGACTTATTCTTATTGCGGTTTTGCTGCTCGCGGCCGTTGCGGCGGTACTGGCTTTGACGCTTCCGGGAAAGACAACTCTTGTTTATGATATCTTTTATACCGGGATTTCGGCAGATGGACTGTTGGTACGCAGCGAGAATATTACTTTGCTGGATGAATACGAAAAAGTTGATTATGAAAATATGATCGACGGGCAGTTTGTTGAGGCGCAAGAAAAAGTTGCCACAGCTTATAAAAAAGGGTATATTAAAAATACTCTTTCTAAGCTCGCCGATACACAGGAAAGCATTGTAACGTATCAAAACCAGAATATTATACAAAACTTTGACGACCGCACCATTGCTAAATTGGATTTTGAAATTTCAGTAGTCATTCGAAAAATGTCGGAACAAGCGGAAGGATATATTGAACTTTACGGTGACCTCTGTGATTTAATCGAGCAGCGGCGCAGTTATATCCGCGAAAATTTTAATACCGATTCCAATACGTATCTTCAGGGATTATACAGCGATGAACAGAATTTATTGGAGTCACTTCGGGCGTGGTTTGATGAATTTTCTGCCCCGGCGGACGGATATATCGGCTTTTATTGTGACGGATTCGAAGGAACAATGAATGCAGAAACGCTTGCGACAGTGAAACCCAATGAATTAAAAACGTACATTAATGCTGATTATAATCGCAATATCAATGCGTTTAAGATGGTTACCAGTGAAAAATGGTATGTGGCGATTGTAACAGATCAGTTTTCGGCATTTCAGCAGGGAACATATTATCCTGTTTTTATAGGAAATGCCACCGAAAGTGAAACGGGATGTCTTGAAAGTATTGTTACAGAAAAAAACAGCGGTGTTCTTATATTCAGTTTTGAAAATAATGTTGAAAAATATCTGGATATCAGAACGGCAAAAATTACGATAGGAGAGCGTTTTGAAGGCTATCGGGTGCCGGCGGAGTATGTAAATAACGGCGCGATAACCGTGAAAACGTCAGAAGGAAAGCAGGCAATACCGGTAACGGTACTTTACAGCAATGATGAATTTGCATTGCTGCAGGAAATTCCCGAGCTAAAAGTAGGGCAGAGGGTGTATCAATGAATTTACGGCAAAGATATTTGGAAATTTGTGAAAAAATAGAAAAGGCCTGCAGTGCAAGCGGCAGAAAAACCGGCGATGTAGAGCTTATAGCCGTTACCAAAACCAGAAGTGTGCAGGAAATTAATGAG
Organism: uncultured Selenomonadales bacterium; assembly: GCA_905200615.1. Taxonomy (GTDB): domain Bacteria; phylum Bacillota; class Clostridia; order Christensenellales; family QALW01; genus UMGS1322. The sequence continues at coordinate 33,804 of CAJKLB010000013.1, forward strand.
GCTGTTGGCTTAGGAATAAAAACAATAGGTGAAAACAGAGTTCAGGAACTGCTGGAAAAATATGAGGGGATCGATCCGAGGGCATCTATTCATTTGATTGGTCAGCTGCAGACCAATAAAGTCAAATATATTCTTGATAAAGTTGAAGTAATCCATTCCCTTGATCGAATTTCTTTGGCGCAGCAAATTGATAAATTGGTTGAAAAAGCGCAAATGGCACCTAAAAAAGTACTGGTTGAGGTAAATATAGGAAATGAATCCACAAAATCCGGAGTTTCGCCGGATAAATTATCAGAATATCTTGACAGTTTGCAAAATTTTAGGTATATTAAGCCTATAGGTCTTATGACGGTTGCGCCTGCATGGGCATCTGAAACGGAATTGGAAAAGTATTTTGCGCACATGCGTTTGCTTTTGGAGGCCGGTAAGGAACGGTTCGGAGAGGAGTTCTCCCAGCTTTCTATGGGAATGAGTCATGATTATGAGGCGGCTGTTCGTCAGGGAGCTACAATGATACGAATCGGTACGGCGCTTTTCGGTGCAAGAAATTATGATATTTAGGGGGATTACATCAGATGGCAAGGGAAAAGAAAAATAAAGTGCTTGATTTTTTCGGGTTTGGTTCTAATGATGAATATGATGACGATGAGGAATATTTTGAAGAAGAGGAATACGAGAAACCTGTAAGGGGAAGAAAAAGAGAAGAGGAAGAGGAATTCGAAGAAGAAAAGCCCCGCAGAAGCAGGAGAACAAAAATTGTGCCGGTTCAAGAGCGTAACGGCGCAAAGTCAAGCGTCATTATTTATTCGCCGAAAACCTATAATGATGCGCAGCCCTTGGTGATGCAGCTGATTCAGCATAAGCATGTAATTATTAAACTGGATAAGGTGGAAAAACGCATCGGTCAGCGTATTCTTGATTTTATGAGCGGCGCGGCTTATGCAAGCGATGCACAGGTAACGGAGGTTTCTAAAGGAAGCATTTATTTGTTTGCATCGAATCAAACGTATATCGATAAGGCGGACGATGTGTCATCTGATTCCGGTGACGACGGATATACTCTTGATGACGAATTTTAACATTTTGTACCGCAGAAGAGAAGGGAAAAATGAGCAGCAAGCAAACGATATCTTTTCATATGGAGCGAAAAGGCTACAATCGTTTTGAGGTAGATAACCGCATCAACGCTCTGCAGGAAGAAAATGCAGCGCTTAGCAGCCGAATTGAGGAACTTAAAGCGGAACTTGAAGCGTTGAATCAGACCGTTTCCGGGTTAAAGAGCCGGGAAGCGGTGATTGAAGATACAATTATCAATGCTGAGCTTACCGCAAGGCGGATTATTGATGAAGCGGAAAAGAAAGCGGCGGATATCGGTATGCGGAAAAAACTTGAGGAAGATCAATATCTTACGCAGATAGAAGAGAAGAAAAAAGAATTGCAGGATATGCAAAATAGGGTAAAATATATATTAAAATCACAGCTGGCCATGTTGGAAAGAGAATAATATTGTGTTTTTAGGCAATAATATTTTCGGTGATATTTTTGAAAAAGGCCAAAATTGTAACATCAAAAACATCACGCATTATTGCATGGGCGGTATTGCGTGATTATTTGTATTATCTTTCGGATACAAAAAGTATTATAAAGAATAATTTCCTTGCGGGACTGGCGAAAGGTTTGGGCTCGGCTATCGGTTTTTTGGTTTTAAGCGCGGTTATTATTTATTGCGTTACGCAGCTTGCCTCCAGAAATTTGCCGATTATAGGGGATATTCTGCAGGAAATTGTGAATATGATAAGGTATAGGAGATGACATGGTAACAATTTTTATTATAGCTGCAGCGGCACTGGTGATTGATCAGCTTACGAAAATACTAACAGTCGGTTTCTTTCTTGATCCTGCACAACCGCTTGTAGAGGGCTTTTTACATACCGAGGGTGAAACATATGCGGTAATAGATAAAGTATTTTCTTTTAACTATGTGCTTAATGACGGCGCGGCTTTTGGCATTTTGCAGAATCAGCGATTGTTTTTTTTAATTACCACACTTTTGGCTTGCACGGTAGGCATTATATTATTGTTGCGGTTGCCTAAAAAACATTGGCTGCTGAAAATTTCTTCCGGATTGATTCTCGGCGGCGCGCTGGGAAACTTAGTGGATAGGGCTGTTATCGGCAGTGTACGGGATTTTTTGGATGTCACGTTTGTTGAAACATTGACCGGGTATAGTTTCCCTGTGTTTAACGGCGCGGATGTGTTTGTTGTTGTAGGGATTTTTATGCTTGCAGTATATATTTTGTTTGTACACGATAAAGTTTGCAAGCCCAAAGAGAAAAATGAGCAGACTTGAGTTTATTGCCGAACAAGACGCGCAGAGAGCGGATTCATTTATTCCTTTGCATGTTGAAAGGCTTTCCCGAAGTGAATGCGTCAGGCTTATTGAAGAAGAGAAAATTCGGATAAACGGCAAAAGTATTTCAAAAAAACAACCGGTTCATGCGGGGGACAGCATTGAAATTTTTATGGATCCGCCCCAAAAAATTGCTGTTGAAGCACAGGATATTCCGCTGGATATTTTGTATCAGGATCATGATATCGCGGTAATTAACAAACCGCAGGGAATGGTGGTTCATCCCGCACATGGAAATTATACCGGTACATTGGTTCATGCGGTGATGTTTCATATCCGGGATCTTTCCGGTATCAATGGACAGTTGCGCCCAGGAATTGTGCATCGATTGGATAAAAATACGTCAGGCATCATTATTATCGCAAAAAATGACCAAGCCCATCTTTCTTTGGCGGAACAGTTCAAAAATCGCAGTTGTGAAAAAATTTATCTTGCTCTGGCCGAAGGTATTTTTAAAGACCGGGAATTTATAATTGAAAATTTTATTGCTCGTAGCACCGCTGACCGTAAAAAAATGACGGTATCTGACAGAGGAAAATTTGCCAGTACGGAGTTTAAGGTCTTGGAGCAGTATCGTGATGCCGCTTTGTTGGAATGTCATCTTCATACCGGACGTACCCATCAAATTCGGGTGCATCTTGCCGGTATCGGACACCCTTGTTTGGGGGATGCGGAATATGGCTTTAAAAAAAATCGTTTTGCGCTTTTAGGACAGGCGTTGCATTCTTATCAATTGACCATTGATCATCCTACTACCGGCGAGCGCATGACCTTTACGGCGCCGCTTCCGGAATATTTTGAGGAATTGATGAAAAAGCTACAAAAGAGTTGACATTTTTTTGTTTTCGGTTATATAATAAAATTGCTGAGATGATTCAGGATATGTCGCAGAGCATACTTAGGCTTCAGAGAGGCTGCTTGTTGCTGTAAGGCAGCTGCCGTAAGGGCTTGCGGTACCACCGGAGGATCAGATCGCGTAGCTTGCGTTACAGGCTGAAAATGAGTTTCAATTTGGGTGGAACCACGGGTAAGATTATTATAGCTCGTCCCTTTTGGCCGAAAGGCTTTCTAAGGGACGGCTTTTTTTATGGGAGGAAATATTATGAAAATTACTTTGCCGGATCAATCAATCAGAGAATATTCAGATGCGGTTACACCTGCACGGGTGGCCGCGGAGCTAAGCGAAGGACTGGCGCGCGATGCCGTAGCGGCTGTAGCGGACGGAAAACTGATCGCGTTGGAACATACGCTTACCGAGGATACGGCGCTTTCGTTGGTTACTAAGCGTGATCCTCTTTATTTGAATGTCCTGCGGCATACGGCAAGCCATGTTTTGGCGCAGGCTGTTTTGCGGTTGTATCCGAATACCAAGCTGGCAATCGGACCGGCAATCGAAAACGGATTTTATTATGATTTTGATTTTGAACAACCTATCAGCAGTGCCGATATTGAGAAGATCGAAAAAGAAATGGAGAAAATTGCTTCGGAAAAGCTGGAGTTGAAACGCTTTTTATTAAGCCGCGAGGAGGCTTTGGCTAAAATGAAAGAGCAACCGTATAAGCAGGAGCTGATTTCTGAGCTGCCGGAGGGAGAGGAGATTTCCTTTTATCAGCAGGGAGAATTTACGGATCTTTGCGCAGGACCGCATTTAAAGACGACCGGAGAGATCCGGCATTTTAAAATTCTTTCTATAACCGGAGCATACTGGCGCGGAAGCGAAAAAAATAAGATGCTTACCAGAATTTATGCTACGGCATTTGCTAAAAAGCAGGATCTGGAGGATTATCTTGTACAGTTAGAAGAAGCTAAAAAGCGCGATCATAATAAGCTGGGACGTGAGCTGGAATTGTTTGCTACCAGTGACGTGATCGGCCAGGGGCTTCCGATTTTACTGCCTAAAGGCGCCAGAGTGATACAGCTTTTGCAGCGTTTTGTGGAGGATGAGGAACAAAAGCGCGGATGGCAGCTTACGAAAACACCCTTGATGGCCAAAAGTGATCTATATAAAATAAGCGGACATTGGGATCATTACAAAGAAGGTATGTTTGTAATCGGTGATGAAGAAAAAGAGGATGAAGTTTTTGCTCTTCGCCCGATGACCTGTCCGTTCCAATATCAAGCCTATCTGAACAGACCTCGTTCTTATAGAGATCTTCCGCTTCGGTATAATGAAACCTCAACGCTTTTCAGAAATGAGGCTTCCGGTGAAATGCATGGCTTGATACGAGTTCGTCAGTTTACCATATCGGAAGGTCATTTGATGTGCACACCCGAACAGCTGGAAGATGAATTTAAAAAATGTCTTGAATTGACAACATATATGCTGAAAACGCTTGGACTTTATGAGGATGTTTCTTATCGATTCTCTCAGTGGGATCCCAATGATAAGGAAAAATATATCGGAACACCGGAGCAGTGGAATGAAGCACAGGGCGTTATGCAGAGAATTTTGGACCATTTGGGACTTACCTATAAAATCGGTATCGGTGAAGCCGCTTTTTACGGACCCAAACTGGATATCCAGATTAAAAATGTGCACGGTAAGGAAGATACGCTGATTACGATACAGATCGATCAAATGCTGGCAGAAAATTTCGGTATGGAATATACGGATAAGGATGGGGAGAAAAAACATCCGTATATTATTCACCGTACTTCTATAGGCTGTTATGAGCGAACACTTGCGCTTTTGATAGAAAAATACGCCGGGGCATTTCCCACATGGCTGGCGCCGGTGCAGGTAAAGGTGATGAATATTACCGATCGGGTGGATGAAAATTGCAGAACTGTTGTGCAAAAACTTTCCGAAGCCTCGCTGCGGGTTGAATATGATTCCCGGAACGAAAAAATCGGTTATAAGATCCGTGAAGCGCAGCTTGAAAAGGTACCGTATATGCTTGTAATAGGTGATCGGGAGGCTGCCGAGGGTAAGGTAGCGGTGCGTTCAAGAAAAGAAGGGGATCTTGGTACGATGACTGTGGAAGACTTCCTTTCTAAAATCCTGCTTGAGGTTGCTGCAAAGCAAATTTGAAAGGAGGATGATATTATGAAAATTTCAATTTCCATGAGTGCTTTAAACGCTTTGGGAAACACGCCTCAAAAGCTTGTAAAAGCATTTGAAAATACGGGATTTAAGCATTTTGATTATAGCTTTTGCAGTTTTTCTGATTGTGATAACGGGAAATATGAAAAAGAACTGAATGAGGCACGGGAACAGGCGGAAAAGCAAGGCGCTGATTTTGTCATGGCGCATGCTCCGTATCAGTATAATCCCTGCCGAAGCGATGATGAATTTGAAGCACAGGTAGCCGACACAAGAAAAGCCATATATGGCTGCAGTATTTTAGGAATCGATCGTATCACGGTTCATGCGGGCTTTGGCTTTGTGGAAAATATGGATAAGATGCTGGAAATTAACCGGGAATATTATAGCCGTTTGCTTCCGGATGCTGAAAAATACGGGGTGAATCTTATGATGGAAAATATCGCCGAAGAGATTTACCACCGTACATTTGTTGTGGAAACCGCCGATACCATGCTTATCCTTAAGCAGATGCTTGAAAATCATCCGCTTCTTCGTGTTTGCTGGGATACCGGGCATGCCAATGTAAAAAATCTGGATCAGTATGCCAATATTAAAAAACTCAAGGGAGAACTCTACGGCCTTCATATTCAGGATAATAACGGGTATCATGATGATCATATGCCGCCGCTGATGGGCACGGTAAATTATGATGAGGTTATGAAAGGTCTGCTTGATATCGGCTATGACGGTCCGTTTAATTTGGAATCTCATGTATTTAACAACGGAAAGATGTGGCCGAATTTCCGAAGGGAGTTCACTCCTGAGTATGAAGCGCAGGCAAAATTATTTGATCCGGATGATACACTTAGGCTTTACGGCGCTCAGTTAATGTATTATCTGGCGGAATATATACTGAAAAAGTATAATATTCCGGTGGAATAAAGAATTTTTAATATTTATGCATACTTGCAAAAAAATATATCTATATGGTATAATATCATCAATACATGATAACGGTTTGCAAAAGGATATCTTTGAGCTGCCGGTACAGAAATGATATTATATTGGTGGCGCAGTATTCTAGTCAACTCATCTTGCTTTGAAGGCGGGGTTAAACTATCGCTAAAGGGCATATCGATGAAGTTTCTGGTGCAGGCTTTGAACGCCCAGTTTAGGGCTTGTGCTGGGAGTTAAGGATTGTGGGACGATTGCAACGGCATGTAATTTAAGCCCATTTTCCGTGGAGACATATTTCGGTGGTACTTGCATTACTGGATATGAAGAACCTGCTATGCGGTTCCTTTTGAAAGGGGCTGTGTACAGTGTAGCCTGCCTTGCGTGATGTGCAGGGATCGGGGATCCACGCTGAAAACCTATGGCCGTAGGTTTTGGGTGATTGCCCTGTGAAATGTATATTGCAAAAGAGGATAGGAGCTTGATGAGCTTGTTGAGGAAATCTCCTAGACTGTTTTTGAGTATTGAGGATTATAGTGTGGTCTAAGTGGCAATCGAGCCGCGTATTTTTACGCAGACGCCTTTAAAGGGAAACCGCCCTTCCGGCGACGGGGGGTAGGGGTTTGGGAAAGCCTGCTCGACCTAAGCCGCAAGGTTTACTCAATATTCTGCCACCTTCTTTTTTGTTTTAAGGAGCTATTCAATGAAAAAAGATAAAAATGGCCAGGGGGAAGCTTCTCGATCGAAACGGTCGTCTTTATGGGCCTTACGTATGACGTTCCTCACGTTTTTGATTGCTTCTGTGTTCGCCTTTGTGGCGGATATTATTTCCCGCGGGAAATCTTTTGTACTGCCTATCATTATTCTGGTGGTATTAATCGGACTGGGCTGCTTTTTTGATATCATCGGTACGGCGGTTGCTTCAGCGGAAATTTCTCCGTTTGTGGCCATGTCAAGCCGAAAGGTACGGGGAGCCAAAGAATGTATTTTTGTTTTACAGAATGCCGATAAGGTTTCCAATATATGCAATGATGTAATTGGGGATATCTGCGGCGTGGTAAGCGGTGCGGCTGCGGCGTCGGTGGTTATGCTGGCGGTTGTATATGCCGGCGATGAAAATGAATTGTGGCTGAGTATTTTGGTCAGTGCTTTCGTTTCTGCCGTTACGGTTGGAAGTAAGGCGGCGGGAAAAAGTATCGCAATGAAAAAATCGAAAGAAATTGTATATATGACAGATTATGTTATTTCATTTTTTAGAACACAGGATAAGAGATAATGCTTGAAAAAATCAATTCACCCGCGGATATCAAGGCCTTGCATATTGATGAACTTGAAAAGCTGGCAGATGAAATTCGCAATGAAATTATAAAAACAACATTACATAACGGCGGACATCTGGCTTCTAACTTAGGGACTGTAGAGCTGACATTAGCCATTCATTATGTGTTTGATACACCGGAGGATAAACTTATTTTTGATGTAGGGCATCAGTGCTATACACATAAACTGATAACCGGACGCCGGGAACAGTTTTCTTCTTTGCGCCGGCAAAACGGCATCAGCGGCTTTCCCAGCCATACGGAAAGTGAATACGATACGTTTGATGCGGGGCATTCCTCAACCGCCATTTCCGCTGCTTTAGGATTAGCCCGGGCAAGGGATCGCAGAGGAGAGCAATATCATATTGTTGCTGTTGTAGGCGACGGGGCTATAGGCGGAGGAATGGCATTTGAAGCCATTAATGACGCAGGCGCGTCACAGGAAACAAAGCTTATTATTGTTTTAAATGATAATGAAATGTCTATTTCAAAAAATGTCGGCGCGCTTTCCAAACATTTCAGTAAACTGAGAACAACCAAAGGATATCTGCAAAGCAAAAAAAATGTAAGAAAAGCTTTGGAAACAATCAATCATTCGGGGAAGCTGTTCAATGCCGTCGCGCATTTACGCAATACTTTGCGTTATTTTCTTATCGGAGAGACTATTTTTGATGCGATGGGCATTAAATATCTGGGTCCTATCAACGGTCATTCATTAAAAGAGATGGTGGATATCCTTCGGCGCGCGAAGGAACAGCCGGGACCGGTAGTGATCCATGCGGTAACCTGTAAAGGTTGCGGTTATGCAAAAGCAGAAAAAAATCCGGAAATTTATCATGGTGTTTCCTGCGGAAAAGGAAGCGGATTGGAAGAAATATCATACGCGAAACAGCTTAGTGATACGCTTTGTCGGCTTGCGCAAAAGCACGATGATGTATGCGCTGTTACAGCAGGAATGACTTATAATACCGGATTGGCGGCATTTGCACAAAAGTTTCCCCAACGTTTTTTCGATACCGGCATCGCCGAACAGCATGCGCTGGCTATGGCCGGCGGATTGGCTAAGGGCGGAATGCATCCTTATGTGGTTATTTATTCTACCTTTTTGCAGCGGGGATTTGATCAGGTGTTTCATGACATTTGCCTGCAGGAACTTCCGGTTACGCTATGTATTGATCATGCGGGCTTGGTAGGAGAAGACGGTCCCACGCATAACGGCGTATTTGACATCGGATTTTTACGGTCTATGCCGGGACTCATCTTGTTGGCACCGCGTGATACGGAGGAATTTGATAAAATGCTTGCGTATTCGCTTACAGAAAAAAAACCGGTGGCCATTCGATATCCCAAAGGTGTTGCGGAAAATATCGAGGGGAAATACCCGTTTGCGGGGCCTGATTGGGATGTACTCATGCAAGGGGAGAACGGAAGCATTTTGACTTTTGGAGCGTGTATTCCTGAAGGAATGCAAATAGCGGCGGAATTGGGATGGAGCTTGATTGACGCACGTTCGCTGAAGCCTCTTGACGAGGGTATGCTGAATAAAATAAAGGACAAACCTTTATGCGTTATTGAAGATAACGCGCCCCAGGGCGGACTTTGTGAGGCTGTGCTCCACTATTACAGCGATCAAAATATTTCCGTATGCGTTAGGGGATTTTCTTTAGAGGATGCCTTTGTGGCTGTAGGAACCGTGGAACAGCAGAAGGAAAAGAACCATATGGATGCAAAATATATTCTTGAACAATTAAAACAGCTATGAGATTGGATAAAGCAATATTTTTGCGTGGATTATCACAATCACGCAGCAGGGCAGAACAATTGATTCTTCGTGGAGACGTGCAGGTAAATCATGTTTTGGTGCAAAAGCCTTCTTACCAAGTGAAAGAAAGTGACATGATTTCTGTGAATGATTCCATTGGCTATGTCGGCCGCGGCGGATTAAAACTGGAATATGCGCTGGAAACGTTCGAGATTGTGTGTGAAGGGAAGAAAGCATTGGATATCGGTGCTTCCACCGGAGGTTTTACGCAGTGCCTTTTAAATCGCGGCGCACAAAGTGTGATTGCAGTGGATGTGGGGCATGGACAGATGGCTCCGGTTCTTGCCCAAGATAAGCGGGTGCGGCTATTAGAAAATACCAATGCCAGAACGCTTACTCCGACCTTGCTGGGCGGCAGGGTAGACCTTGCGGTAATGGATGTATCGTTTATTTCACAAACGGTACTTTATCCGGCTGTTTTTTCCTGTGTAGAGGAGGAAGCGCCCGTTATTGCTTTGGTAAAACCGCAGTTTGAGGCAGGAAGCCGTTATCTGAATAAAAAAGGCGTTGTAAAGGACAAAAAAGTATTTTTAAATGTGTTGGAAAATATTGATGCTTGCGCGCGCAAATCAGGCCGCGGCATAGCGGAATATTGTGTATCCCCTATTTTAGGCGGAGATGGCAATACGGAGTTTTTTGTATGGCTAAAGAAAGATGCACCAAAACAAAAGTTTCAGTTTTAAAGAACACTGTGGGCGAAGGAGAGCATTTAGTTGAAACGTATTGGAATTTATGTAAATAAACGTAAGGATGAGACGCTCGCAATTACGCGTGATGTACAGGAAAGAGCACAAAAGCTTGGATTTATTTGCGATGTAATGTCAGATTCCAAGGCCATTGCCGATGCCGATCGTATTCTTGCGGAAGATCAATTTGCATCGGAAAATGATTTTATTCTTGTCCTGGGGGGCGACGGGACGATTCTGCGTATTGCCGCTGCCGCAGCGCGGGCAAAAGTACCGCTGCTTTCCATTAATTTAGGGCATTTGGGATTTTTAACGGAATTGGAACTGAACGAACTGGAGGATGGATTGCAGCGGCTTGCCGAAAACGCTTTTTTTATTGAAGACCGTATGATGCTTTGCTGCAGGGCTGCGGGGAAAGAATATTTGGCCTTAAACGATGTTTGTCTGCAAAGAGCAAGCCGGGCAAGACTGGTGAAATTCAGTATTTATGCAGGAAATGAATTTGTAGACGCTCTTTCTGCCGATGGTGTGCTTGTTTCCAGTCCTACCGGCTCCACGGCCTATTCTCTTTCCGCAGGCGGGCCGATTGTCAGTCCGAGGGTGAGTCTATTGCTTATGACGCCTATTTGCGCGCATACATTGCGAGCCAGGCCTTTTGTTTTTAAAGAGGATGAAAAGCTGCGCTTTTTTTCCTCTGAAAGCTGCGGCTTTGCCGTCATTTGCGATGGGGTGCATATTCATACGCTCGATGGTGTTGAGCAGGTAGAGGTATCCCGTTCTTCGTGTTCTCTTCAATTGATTAACTTTAAGCAAAAAAGTTTTTATAAACGATTACATTCAAAATTTATCGAGTGGAACGCTTCAAAGGAGGAGTAAGATGAAAACGGCGCGTCACAATAAAATTTTAGAAATCATCGGCAAAAAAGAAATTGAAACGCAGGAGGAACTGGTTGCGGAACTGAATAATGCGGGCTTTCGGGTTACGCAGGCTACCATTTCAAGAGATATTAAGGATTTACGTTTAACAAAAGTGCCGGATGAACGCGGAGGCTATAAATATACATCTGTAGATAAAACAGAAACGCGTATTACGCCTAAAATGAGGCAAATATTTGCCAATTCGGTGCTTTCTATTAATTTCGCAAATAATATCATTGTGATTAAAACGATTGCAGGTTCGGCAAGTACGATTGGCGTAGTGGCCGATGCCCTGAAGCATCCGGCAATTTTAGGCTGCGTGGCGGGGGATGATACCGTGATTGTTGTCGTTGCCTCCAATGAGGATGTCGGCGATGTAGTGGACAGGCTAAGCCTTATGCTGGATTAGCAAAAGGAGAGATTATGTATGCTTCAACAGCTTTCTATTAAGAACATTGCGCTTATTGAAGAGCTCTCCATAGAGCTTGAAAGCGGTTTTAATGTGCTCTCTGGTGAAACCGGAGCGGGAAAGTCAATTATCATTGATTCGCTGAACTTAGTGCTGGGGGAACGTGCGGATAAAGATCTTGTGCGCAGCGGTACGCAAAAGGCGCGGGTAGAGGCAATCTTTACAGTTAGCAGTAATGTTCGGGAGCTTTTGGATGAGGCAGGTATTGAGTGCGAGGATGAGCTTTTGATTATTTCCAGGGATATTTCGGCTGACGGAAAGAGTATTTGCCGTATTAACGGTACGGCGGTAACGCTTTCCTGCCTGAAAAAAGTGGCCGATAAACTTGCGGATATTCACGGGCAGCATGAGCATCAGCTGTTGCTTAACAGCGAAAGCCATCTTGCATTTTTAGATAGTTTCGGCGGCCGCGCGGTGAAAGAGCAAAAGGAAAACGTAAAGCGCGCTTACACGTATTATAAAGCCTGTCAGGAAAAGCTCAACGGTGATTGGGGGACCCAGGAGGAACGCGCGCGCAGAATGGAAATGCTGGAATATCAGATTAATGAGATTGAAAACGCGGATATTGTCCCCGGGCAGGAAGAAGAACTTCGGCAGCGACGTGAAATTTTGGCGCATGCGGATAAAATAATAGAGGTGCTTACTCAAACGCAGCGCACCATCAAGGACAGTGCGTTGGATTCCATTCGAAGCGCAAGCAATGCTTTGGAAAATATCAGCGCCAAGGGAGAAAATTACGCGCGGCTCAGTCAGCGGCTGGAGAGTGCTTTTTACGAACTGGAGGATATCGCGCAGGAATTGGAAAATGAAACCGATGCCGTAGAAGCGGATCCGTATGAACTGGAGCGTATTGAGGATCGATTGGCTTTACTGAAAAAGCTTTACCGAAAATACGGAAATGATGAGGAAGAGGTGCTGAAATATCTGGATGCGGCCGTGGAAGAAGCAGAGCGTTTGAAAAATGCAGAAGAAACCATTGCCGAATTGGAGAGGCAGGCGGCACAGTTTAAGGAGGAATATGACAGGCAGGCTGCGATTTTAAGTGAATTACGTCATGATACAGCCATTGCGTTTGAGGACAGAATTCAGTTAGAATTGGAACAACTGGGAATGAAAAATGCGGCGCTTGAAGTGGATTTTTCAGAAGAGCCCATTTTTACAGCCGAAGGAATGGATCGGGTGGAATTCTTGTTTTCCGCTAATGCCGGCGAACCGGTAAGACCGCTTTCTAAAATTATAAGCGGGGGGGAGATGAGCCGCTTTATGTTGGCAATGAAGAGTGTTGCCGCAGATGACGCCATGCTGCCCACCATGGTTTTTGATGAGATTGATACCGGTATCAGCGGGCAGGGAGCGCAGGTGGTCGCCGAAAAAATTGCAGGTTTGGCGCAAAAGCATCAGGTAATTGCGATTACGCATCTGCCGCAATTGGCTTCTATGGCGGATTGCCATTTTCTGATAAAGAAACAATCCGATGGGGTGCGTACAAGAACGGAAGTCATAAAAATGAACGCGCGGCAGCGTGTTTCGGAGATTGCCAGACTTTCCGGCGGAAATGAAACATCCCTTGCTTTAGAGCGCGCGGCGGAGATTTTGGCGCAGGCAGACCAATTTAAAAAATCTTTAAATTCATAGAGCATTAAAAATAATTTGTGCAGACTACGGCTTTTTGCCCTGTACAGATGAGATAAATCATAAAAAATAATTTATAATCTTTCTTTATATAACTGATTCCGCTTTTCAAAAGGAGTCAGTTTTTTTCTGCGCAAAGGAAAGCTTTGTTTTAAAATACATTAAAGCAAGTTTTTTACAATGCAAAAAAAGCAGCATCAACATTTTTTAACAGCGCAGTGTATGTTTTTTCTATTGTTAAAACAAATAATATGAAATGCTTAGGCGTAACAGCATAAAAAATTAAATGATATAAAATTTTTTTATTCGAGCAAATCTTCTTCCTTTTAAAGAGTAAAAATTTTTTATAAAATTATTTCTTTCTATGCATAAAATAATAAGGAATTTTTTAT
>CAJKLB010000014.1 GCA_905200615.1 uncultured Selenomonadales bacterium
TCTATTCGCTACTCTTTTTTTCTTCTGTCACTCATCATTGTAACACATACAATTAATATTTTTATATCAATTCTTTTAATATTGGTTTTTGAATAGGAGATTGCTATAATATAAAAAACTGCTTTGGGGGGAGAAGTTTATGGATTACAGATTGCAGGATTGTCTCAGCAATAAGTCGTTTGATTACATGGCGCCGTTTTTATGGCTGCATGGCGAAGATGAGGCCATGTATCTTCGGGAAATTCATCGTATTTATGAATCGGGAATACGCTCTGTTTGTTTGGAATCGCGTACACATGAGGATTTCTGCCGTGATGGCTGGTGGAAAGACGTGCGTCGGATATTGGATGAATGCAAAACACTCGGCATGAAAGTTTGGATTCTGGATGATAAGCATTTCCCCTCAGGGTATGCCAACGGGATTTTTATTGAAAAATATAAAGATTTGCAGCCGTTTGGCATTACCGAATATCATGCCGATATCGCAGGACCTGTTACGGACGGAGCAGTGATCGCCCAGAATTGGATAAAAGCGGGAGATGAAATATTGGCAGTGCTGGCATGCAGACATATTCCCAACAGTCAGCAATTTACCGGAGAGGTGCTGGATATCACGGACGGCCTTGCGGACGGCTTGGTTTATTTTTCTTTGCCTGAAGGCATGTGGCGAATCGTATTTTTAGTCAAAACCCGTTCAGGATTTGCAAATAACGCCCGCTGTTATTCCGATAAATTGAACCGTGAGGCAACACAGCTTTATATCGAAGAGGTATTTGAATCTCATTACGCGCATTTTAAGGAAGACTTCGGAAAAACTTTTTTAGGCTTTTTTGCCGATGAGCCGTGCTTTCATAATAATACTGCCGTATCCGGCGATGTGCAGACGGGAAAATCTTTTACGCATTTTCCGTGGCATGAAAGTGTGGGGGAAGCATTGTTTGCGGTTTACGGCAAGAATTTTTATACAAAACTTGCCGGTCTGTGGTTTGATTTTGATAACGGGCTTTCTCAGGAAATCCGCCTAACTTATATGGACATTGTTTCCCGCGCGTTTGAAGATTGTTATAGTCGTCCGGTTGGTCAATGGTGTCGTGAACACGGTGTGATGTTTATCGGCCATATTATTGAAGATAATAATTATCATGCGGCGACCGGTGTGGGACCGGGACATTATTTCCGTGCGATCGCGCCCATGGATATGGCAGGTATCGATGTGGTACTGCATCAAATTATGCCCGGACTTACCGAGTGCAGCAGTGCCGGATTTGTCAGTTATAAACATATGAACAGTAAATTTTTTAATTATTATCTTGCAAAACTGGCCTCGTCCCTTGCACATATGGATCCGGCAAAAAAGGGAAGGGCAATGTGTGAGATTTTCGGCGCGTACGGTTGGGGCGAAGGGACAAAAATCATGAAGTATTTGGCTGATCATATGCTGGTAAGAGGAATAAATTATTTTGTTCCGCATGCGTTTTCGCCGAAACCGAATGATCCTGATTGCCCCCCTACTTTCTATGACGCAGGTAAGAATCCGCAGTTTCCTTATTTTAAGATCATTATGGATTATATGAACCGCTGCTGCCATATGCTCAGCGGAGGAGAACCGGAAATTCGTTGCGCACTTCTTTATGATGCCGAAGCACGTTGGATGAATTCTGATTTTGTGCCTCTGGAAGACTGCGCGAAAATCTTATACGATCATCAGTTGGATTATGACATTGTTCCTTTGGATGCTTTAACGCTGGTAAAAGGAAGTTATTCGCTGCTGATCGTGCCGTGGCCGGGATATTTGATGCCGGAGATTGAAAAGAAACTTATAAATTCGGGGATACCGTTTGTATATGCTGTAAAAAAAGAGCAGGGCTCGGAGCGAACGGTGGCGCTGGAAGATCTTCCGGATTATCTTACAAAATTGGGATTGTGCGATGTAAAACTTGACTGTGAGATACCGGCGTTAAAATATCGTCATTACATGCGGAACGGCGCGCATATTTATATGTTTGTCAATGAGGATATTCATCACCCGGTTTGCGCCAAGTTAAAACTTTCTGCTTTCATGGGCGGCGTTTATCTTCAATATGATCCGTTAAAGAATTCTGCGGTCAAGAAAAACGCGCAAGAGGAGATTCCGCTCTTTTTACCGCCGTATCATTCGGTCATGTTGATTTTCGGAGAAGCGGACTCTCAACTGATTCCAATGGATACGGAGCCTGTTGTGATACAGGAGATACCGCTTACGCCGCGTTTTGATGTCTATGTAAAAAAAGAAGAAGAGAAGAATTTTCAATTTTATAAGACTACGGATACTCTGTTTAATGTTACCGGACGCGATGCACTGCCGCGTTTTTCGGGAAACATGCAATATCGGACCAAATTCAGCTTGGAGGAGGAAGGAGCCTATAGCTTGAATCTTGGCTATGTGGGAGAAGCGGTAACGGTATATGTAAACGGCCAAGCCGCCGGAGAGGCGATTCTTCCGCCGTATGATTTTGATATATCCGCTCTTGTTCATCAGGGAGAAAATACGCTTTGCGTTACCGTGAGCAACACCAATGTTTTTGACCGACGCGACGGATTTTCAAAGTACTTGCTTTTAGAGCCGTCCGGTTTACTGGGACCGTTGACACTGAGGAAGTATCAAAAATAAATCATAGTTCGTGAAAATCATAGAGTCTCAGAATGTCAAAAAAGTTATACGATAAAGTTCACTTTTTTAAAAGATGTTGGAGTGCGGGGCAAAATTCCGGGGGACCCTCTCGGAGGGCGAAATCTTACTGAAAAAGAGCGCAGGAATGAGTAACCCGTTCTGGTAGAACATTGGGCGGGAATTTTTCACCCCACCGATGCGAAGCATAAAATTTTTTTGCATGTATTTACAAACAGGTTTTTTGACAGGTTGAGGCTTGTGAATTTCACAGAGCCTTTTTTGCTGCTTTGCGTATGAAAATAAAATTAGGGTATTGACAACCAAATAGGAAACTGTTAGTATAAAATTGATATATTTCTTCTGTAATTTATGGGGCTGATCGGAAAAAATAAATTTGCTCGGAATGAGAGGAAAATTTTATGCAAAAATACATAAAAATTATTCTGTCGGTTATTGGGGCTGCTCTTTCGGTATTGATTCTTGCATCGGGTATTTATAATTTTGGTTATAGTATCAATGAGAGAAACAGACAAGAGAAAAATGAGCAGGCTTACCGCATCAGCCGCAGTGTGGAAGCGGCGGATTCCTTAGACGCGTATATAGAGCCCCGTCCAAACGTGTTGTTTTTACCAAGTCCAAAACAAGCGGAGCAGATAAAGACCGGAATGACGCTGCAGCAGGTGATTTCTCTGTTAGGAAAACCTCAGCAGAGAGAGGGATCGGGTTTGATTGGCTTGCGGTGGAAGTTGCTGGTTGGAAGAGAACTTTATGTTACTTTTTTGCCGCAGGAGAATGCCGAAAACCGGGGAGAATCTCTTGCCGTGTTTGATTTTACGGTAAAGTAAAAAGGGGGGGCTTTTATGCTTGCATGGATTAAAAAGCATACAGCTGCGGCAATCGCGGCGGGAATTATTTCTATTTGCGTAGCGGCAACCGGGATTTACAGCTTGGTATACGGCAGTCATTATAAAAGAGAAAATTATAGCTGTAATGCCGTCGCGGTTGTAGAGGAGGATATTTTACTGCGGTATCTTAATCCCCAACCCAATTTGCTGTTTTTGCCAAGCCAGCAACAGGCGGAACAGCTGGAAAAGGGAATGACGCTGCGGCAGGCGATAGCGTGTTTGGGAAAACCGCAAAGCGGCAGTATGGAAGAAGGACGGCTTATGATGGTGTGGAAGCTCCGTCGGGGAGAAGTACAAGGGTGCTTTTATGCGGATACAAACCGTACAGAAAGCACGCTTATGGGAGATTACTTATATATGGAATCATTTGCTCTAAAATAAAGGCAAACATCCAAAGGGTGGTTGCTTGTGAAAAAAATGTATAGGAAAGGGATTGCCTACTTGCTGGCGTTGCTGCTTTGCGGGTGCGCGGCGGAGGAAACAGGCGAAAAAACAGAAGAGATTCAGCCCACGGCTACGGTAGCGGAGGCCACGGCGACCCCGGAGGGAACGTCTGCGGAGGATCAAATCGGAACGGCTGAAGAAAATGCGGAAAACCCGACTCCGAGCCCGGAGGGGATAGCACATATTATGACGATCCCGACTCGATTATGCGCTACAGCTTTAAATCACAGGACCTGAATATAATGGTTGACCCGGCACAGCTGGAAAGTGCGGAAAATCCGGAAGAGCTGCTTTATCAGGAATATTTAAGAAAGTTTACCTCTTTGCAAAAATCGTTGGACCGCGTCAATGCGCTGTATCTGCACCTGTATTTGGTGGCGGGTGAAGATTGTAATTTGCCGTATTTGGATCCGGATATGCCTACAGTAGCGTTTGACGCGATTATCGCTGACGAAGAAATTCTAAAGGAATGGAAAACACTGGTAGCTGACGCGAAATTGGTGCGCAACGACGAGTATCAATATAACGACCCGGCAATTCACACCTATACCGGCGTTGTTCAAGGCGTTCAGTTTTGTGTGGAAAACGGCACGTTAGAAGAGACGTTCTCCGATTTCGGCAATTATTATTATAATAGCCCCAGGTCGGTAACTTCCTTTGAATTTTCCAGTGACGAGATGTTCTCACGCTATAAGGAACTGCTGGATAAAATATTTGCGTTGGCGACGGAAAAATACAACCAAGCCTATCGGGAAACCGCGAATTACCTGTATTTGGGAAACTGAAAAATGTTTGATTTTTCGGTCGGTCTTTGGAAGAATTGTTTGTGAATAGAAACAAAAATTTTATGTATTGCATCGGAGAACTCCCTGCGAAGGTTTTAAAATATCCCACCGGGACGTTTTTCGCTCTTTTTGTGTGTTTAGGAGAAAAATTCGTTCTTCGAGCGAGCCGGGGAATTATACGATCATCGCTTTTAAAAAAGAGGATGAACTCTTTAGTATGTAACTTCTTTGGTACTTTGACTTAAACAAGCTTAATTTTTCAGCGTCTTGAGTATTTGATATTACAAAATTCGTATTGACAAAAAGAAATTCAAGAGATACAATAAAATTGAGCTATTTAGTTTTGTGTTGCAGGTATTTTGTTCAGCAGTCGGCACTTTTCTTGAAGAAGGGTGAAAGATATGAAAAATCAGTGTTTTTTGAAGATGTTTGCCGGATTTCTTTTCTTGCTGCTTCTTTCCGGATGCGGCGGACAGCCGGCGGAAAGCGATAACAGCGCCGATGTGTTGGCGCGTATTCAGGCCGGAGCAACGCCGCTGACGCCTCCGCCTACCAAGGAAGTAATTTTGGAGGCACGGAAGCGCCTGTTTTGTTGGAGGCAACGGAAGCTTCGCCTACTCCTTTTGTGGAGCATCCGGCTATAACGGCGGAGAAACGGGTAGAGTTATTGAAAAAAGCAGAAGACTTCGTTGCGCAAAACGCGCTTACGGGAGAGCACTTTATAATTATGCAGCAGGAGGATACGGTGATAGACGACCGCTATTATCTGCAGTATGAAGTAACAGCGCAAAAGGACGCGTATCCGACCAGTGTTTGTCGACAGCAATATTATATAGACATGGAAACAGAGCAGCTGTATTTAGGGATTGAGAAAAAGCTGTACGCGCAGGATGTGGTCGGCGCCTGCATGAAAAAAATGCAGGAAACGCTTTCCCGGGAAAAAGCACAGCAACAGCTATGTGTGCTGGATGGGGAAAAGGAACGAGATGACGGGCGGTATTATGTAATGCATGTATTTTCCTCCGGTGCTGTTATGGAGGACGGAACCTCTTTTGCTTACACGTACGGCTGGTATTATATCAACATGGATACAATGGAAGTATACAAGTGGGATGTAGCGACGGATACACTGAATAAGTGCTGAATCAAGATGAATAAGTAAGATCAAAAAACGATGGAATCAGGAATTTTATTTTCCCGAGCCCATCGTTTTTATAATTTTATATGTTCAAAATCTTGACCGTTGAATTCACAGCGGTAGCGGAATCCGCAGGATTTTAAAAGCTCTTCGGCCTCATGAAACCAGTAATCAACGGATTGGGCGGCGTGAGCGTCGGAATTTACGATAACATCTATTTTATTTTCGCGCAGAAAAGAAAGCAATGTTTTATCCGGATAGGGAACCCCGCGGCAGCCTCGGGCAATTGCGCCCGTATTTACTTCAAAAAGACTGCAGTAGGGTTTGATGCGTAAAATAGCGTCTTTCGCGCAGGAAACATAGGCGGGGGCGTTTTCATCAAAGAAAGCGCGGCTTTCATTGAATTTTGTGATAAGGTCTATATGCCCGATGATATCGGGCCGCATGGTTTTGGCCATTTGTACAATATCGTTGTAATAGGTATGCGTCAGCGCATCGGCAGAGCCGAACGCCGCCAGCATCTGCGCGAAGCTTTCGGCGTTATAGTCAACCGCATACAGCGCGTCGTTCTTTTTTACATAATGTACCGAACCGATAATATACTCCGGCGTTATTAATTTTTCTCCGTAGGAATCCAGCTCCAACCCGAGAAAGATCTCTATTTTGTCGCAGTATCGCTCTTTTAGATGCAGAATTTCCTGCCGGTAAAGAACAGCCGCCTCTTTTTTCATACCGAAAACTTCCCGCACAGGGGAATAGGAATGTTCCGCAAAGCCCAGACGGCAAAAGCCTTTATCGATAGCGCTGCGTATCGTTTCCTCTGCGGAAGAAATACCGTCTGCAAATGTGGTATGAGTGTGAAAGTTCGCACGGATCATTGCATTTTTTCCTGTTTTACCTTGTGGTCAATTACATGACGGGAGGCAAGCTCACTGCGGATATCCTCAATGGAAATTCCCATTTCTACCATAAGAACCATTACATGATATGTCAAATCGGCAATTTCATAAATGGTTTCCGCTTTGTCATTCTTGGCACCGATAATCACTTCGGTTGTTTCTTCGCCTACTTTCTTTAAAATTTTATCCAAACCCTTTTCAAAAAGATAAGTCGTGTAGGACCCTTCCGGCATTTGTTCTTTTCGGCTTTGCAGCAGGGTATACAGGCTTGAAAGTGAAAAAGTTTCGTCTTCGGGGCTTCCTAAGACAGGCTTGGTAAAGCAGGAATCGCTTCCCGTATGGCAGGCCGGCCCGTCTTTTATGACTTCAATGATTAGGGCGTCGTTGTCGCAGTCAGCGGTAATATTTACAATGTGCTGATAATTGCCGGAGGTTTCGCCTTTGAGCCAAAGCTGCTGCCGGGAACGGGAGTAAAAGCAGGTAAGTTTTTTCTCTATGCTGATTTGCAAGCTTTCATGGCTCATATAGGCAAGAGTCAGAACTTTTTTTGTGTAAAAATCCTTTACGATCGCGGGAATCAGACCGTTTTTGTCAAATTTCAATTCATCAATAGCAAGCATAATTCAGTTCCTCACTAAAATATTATTTTTTATCAGTTCCGCTTTTAAATCGGAGATAGATACTTCTTTAAAATGAAAAATAGAGGCGGCAAGGCCGGCGTCAACACCCGGAACGGATTGAAAAAGTGTAATAAAATCCTGAATTTTTCCGGCGCCGCCGCTGGCAATAATAGGAACGGAGACGCGTTTTGCCACTTCCTGCAATAATTCTAAATCAAAACCGTTTTTTACACCGTCCGTATCGATGCTGTTTACCACAATTTCACCCGCGCCGTTTTCCTGACCGATGTGCGCCCATTCCAAGGCATCGATGCCGGTATCATCCCGTCCGCCCCGGGAGAACAGCCGGAAAGAGCCGTTTACTCGCTTTACATCCATGGAAAGAACGACGCACTGATCCCCGTAGCGTTTGGCGGCTTCGGAAATGAGCAAGGGATTTCTTATAGCGCCTGAATTGACGCTTACTTTATCCGCGCCGCTTTTTAATACGCGGTCAAAATCCTGTAAGGTGTTGATACCTCCGCCCACGGTTAAGGGAATAAAAATTTGCCCGGCTACTTCTTTTAAAATATCAGTAAAAAGGGCGCGGTTATCGTATGTGGCGGTAATATCGTAAAAAACAAGCTCGTCGGCACCGCTTTCGTTATAAAATTTGGCCAAGGCTACGGGATCTTCTACATCCCGCACGCCTTCAAAATTTACGCCTTTTACCACTTTGCTGTTGCGTACATCCAGGCAGGGAATAATTCGTTTGGAAAGCATTATGTTTCTCCTATTCTTTTGAGCGCTTCTTTTAAATCCAGGGTGCCGCTGTAGAGCGCCTTTCCTAAAATGGCACCGTAGATGCCCATATCGGCAAGATCTTCGAGTTCCTCGTAATAGGTAATACCGCCTGAGGCTGTGATATCAAGCCCTTGGATTGTGCGCAGACGGCGGTAAATTTGCAGATTGGTGCCCGAAAGAGCACCGTCCTTTGCTATGTCGGTATAGACGATATTTTTTACGCCTAAATCACGCATCCGGATGCAGAAATCAAAACTGTCAATATTGCTTACATTCAGCCAGCCGTGTGTCGCTACCCGGCCTTCCGCGGCGTCAACGCCTACGGCCACATGGACACCGTAGGTTTGCAAAGCTTCTTTTAAAAACAGCGGATCCTCTAACGCCGCCGTCCCCAGAATAACGCGTGATACGCCGATTTCTAAATATTTTTGAATTCTTTCCAACGTACGAATACCACCGCCCACCTCAACAAACATGTTTGTTTGCTCCAGTACGGACTTTATGGATTCAAAGTTGGCGAGACTGCCGTTTTTGGCACCGTCCAAATCTACAATGTGCAGATTCTTGGCGCCTGCGTGCAAAAAAGTTTGCGCCGCTTCAAGGGGCGTTTGTTCATAAACGGTAACTTTTTCATAGTCGCCGCGCAGAAGACGTACGACTTTATGATCTTTGATATCAATTGCCGGAAAAAGTTTCATGGGATTCCTCACAATTCTGCAAAAGCGCGTAATATTTTCAAGCCTGTTTCACCGCTCTTCTCGGGGTGAAACTGCGTGCCGTAGACGTTACCGCTTTCCACCGCGCCGGTTACGGCAATGCCGTAATCGGAAACAGCCGTAGTGCTTGCGGCGCAATCTTTTGCGTAATAGGAATGAACATAATACACATATTCGCCGTCTTTTATATATTGAAAAAGTTTTGAAGGCTGTGTAAGCGTTAAGGAATTCCAACCCATGTGCGGAATTTTTAACGGCCGTTTCAGATCTTCCGCTAAAGGGCACACATTCCCTTTTATAAGCCCCAGCCCCTCGTGGACACCATATTCATAGCTTTTTTCAAATAAAAGCTGCATACCAAGACAGATTCCTAAAATCGGTTTTTTTTCGGCAAATTCTTTTATGCAGGGAACAAGACCGGTATTATGCAGTTTTTCTATAGCGTCGCCGAAAGCGCCTACGCCGGGAAGAATCAGACGGTCGGCATGTCGGATAACCTCAGGTTCGGCGGAGATAACCGCCGGAATATTCAGCGCTTTCAGGGAACCGGCAAGGGAAAAGAGATTGCCTACGCCGTAATCAAGAATAACGGTCATTTAAAAAACTCCTTTTGTGGTGGGCAGGGTATCGCCGATCGCTTCATCGGCGGTCAATGCTTTGCGCAGAGTACGCGCCAGTGCTTTAAAAGCGCCTTCGATGATATGATGCGCGTTTTTGCCTTCCAATTTTTTAAGGTGCAGGTTTATTTGCGCCGAACGAACAAAAGCCTGCATGAATTCTTCTAAAAGCTCGGTATCAAAAGTGCCTACTCTTCCGGCTTTGATGTCCACTTGATATCCCAAATAGGCTCTTCCACCGAAATCGACAGCGCACAGCAGCAGCGCCTCATCCATAGGAAGAAGAATATCGCCGTAACGGCAGATTCCGCGGCATTCACCCGCGGCGGTACGAAACGCCTGCCCTAAGCATAGAGCAACGTCTTCTACGGTGTGATGAGCGTCAACATCCGTATCGCCCCGGCAGATAACGGTAAGATCAAAATTTCCGTGTTTAGCAAAGAGTTCAAGCATATGATCAAAAAATCCTACGCCGGTATCAATACTGTATTGGCCGCTGCCGTCAATGGTAAGTTTTAGGGAAATATCTGTTTCTGCCGTACGGCGTTTGATTTCAGCTGTTCTCATAGCTTTCCTCCTGTAATATCTGTTCTATAGTGTTCAGTAGCGTTTGCATTTGTTCCATGGTACCGATCGTAATGCGAACATAATTCTCAATGCGCGCGTCTCCTAAATAGCGTACTAAAATTCCGCGTTTTTTCAGCTCTTGGTAAAGTTTGTTCCCAGTCATTGCGGGGGTAGCGGCTAGAACAAAATTGGCTAAGGAATCCGTGTAGGTAAAGCCGAGTTTTTGCAGGCCTTGTTTGGTAAATTCCCGCACATGCATGATTTCCGCAGTGCATTTTTTAAAATAAGCGTCATCCCGGATTGCTTCTGTACCTGCAAGAAGAGAAAGGCGGTTGAGATTATAAGGGTTGAAGGAAAACTTTAACGTGTTGAGATCCGCAATCAGCGCTGCATCACCTATGGCAAAACCGATTCGTGCACCGGCCAAATTGCGTGATTTTGAAAAAGTTCCCGTCACTAGTAAATTGGGAAAGCTGAAAATCAAAGGGATTGCGCTTTCACCGCCGAAATCAATATAGGCTTCATCTAAAATTACGGGGGAACTGCTGTGTTCCAGCAGAGCTTTTATTTCCTGCGGCGGAAGATAGAGTCCGGTTTGCGCGTTGGGGTTAGCCAGCACGATGCTTTCTTTTGCTCCGTAAAACTTGGTGCAATCGATACTTAAATCATCGCGCAGCGGAACTGTTTTATATGGTATTTGAAAAAATTGTGCAAATACCGGATAAAAACCATAAGAGAGCTGAGGCGCGATAAACCCGTGCTCGCCGTAGGCGTAAAACGCGAAAGCAAGAACCTCATCACTGCCGTTGCCGACAAAAACATTTTCGCCTGCGACTCCGTAATATTCCGCAATGGTTTTTCTCAGCTCGGCCGCATTAGGATCAGAATATAAATTCAATTTATCGGCCTGCTGATTTTCTATTGCCTGAATGACTCCCGGCGCGGGCGGGAAAGGGGATTCATTGGTATTCAGTTTAATGTACTGCATATCTTTCGGCTGCTCGCCCGGTACATAAGGCTCAATTCCCGAAAGAAGCGATGAAAAATACCGGCTCATATTTCTTTATCCTCAAAACGAATCAAAATACTTCTGGCGTGGGCATCAAGCCCTTCGCGATGAGCAAAGTCAGCAATCCTATCCTTAACGGCCTTTAAAGCTTCTTTACTATAATACAAATAAGATGATTTTTTTACAAAGTCGTCCACCGAAAGGGGAGAGGAAAATTTAGCGCTTCCGCCGGTAGGCAAGGTATGATTCGGGCCGGCAAAATAATCTCCCAGCGGTTCGGGCGAGTTTTTGCCCAGAAAGATGGAACCTGCGTTTTCTATTTTATCCAAAAGAGCAAAGGGCTCGTCCACACATATTTCAAGATGCTCCGGCGCGATAGCATTGCTGATTTCAATGGCTCTTTCCATGCTCTTTGTTATAATGATTTTGCCCGCTTTATCAATCGATTCTCTTGCGATTTCCGCACGGGGAAGCTTTGGCAGCTGCTTTTCGATTTCCAGGCTGACTTCGTTGGCCAAAGAGGGACTGTCGGTAACCAGTACGGCCGCGGCCAGCTTGTCATGTTCGGCCTGAGAGAGCAGATCCGCTGCCACAAAGGCGGGATTCGCGGTTTCGTCGGCAAGAATAAGAATTTCACTGGGGCCGGCAATCATATCGATGGATACCTTGCCGAACACCTGTTTTTTGGCCAAAGCTACAAAAATATTGCCCGGACCTACAATTTTATCTACCGCCGGAATACTTTCAGTACCGTAGGCCATGGCGGCAATCGCTTGAGCGCCGCCGCATTTGAAAATTTTATCTACGCCGCAAAGATGAGCCGCGGCAAGGATTTCCGCTTTGATTTTTCCGCTTTTATCGGCGGGAGTGGTCATAATAAGTTCCTGAACGCCGGCGATTTTTGCCGGAATCGCATTCATTAAGACTGTCGAGGGATATGCGGCGGTTCCGCCGGGAACATAAATACCGGCACGTTTGATGGGCGTGAATTTTTGGCCTAAAACAATTCCGTTTTCCTTTTTCAGTTCAAAATCGGAACGCAGCTGGTTTTTGTGAAAAAACTCAATATTCGCTTTGGCTTCCCGCAAGGTCTGCATAAAAGAAGCGTCAATATCTTTTACCGCCTGCGCGATTTCTTCTTCTGTTACCGCTAAAGATTCCATATCAGCACAGTCAAATTTTCTGCTGTAGTCCAATACAGCTTCATCACCTCGGTCAATGACGTCGGCAAGAATTTTCCTGACGGTATCTTCATATTCGGTATAACTCTGAATTTGACGGTTGAGAATATTTTTCAGTTCAATTTCTTTTTCAAATATCTTTATCATTTTCCAAAATTCCTTTTACTGCATTTATAATTTTTGTAATTTCTTCACCTTTAAAATTGAAGGCAGATTTATTAGCGATCAGCCGGGCGCTGATCGGCAGAATATCCTCATATACGCGCAGGCCGTTTTCCTTTAAAGTTTTGCCCGTTTCTACGATATCTACGATGACATCCGATAGGCCTAACACGGGCGCTAACTCAATGGAACCATTCAATTTAATGATTTCAATTTCCCGATTTTTTTTAGCATAAAAATTCTTTGCGATGCGAGGATATTTTGTAGCTACCCGCAGCGGCCGGTCAAGATCTTCCCGAAAATCATTTTTTGCCGCTACAGCCATTTTGCAGATGCCTAAATTTAAATTCAGGAGCTCATAGATATCAAAATCTCCCTCATCCAGCACGTCTTTTCCCACAACGCCGATATCGGCAGCGCCGTATTCTACATAAATAGCCACGTCCGAAGGTTTTACTAAAAAGTATTTGACGCCTGCTTTTTCATTCAGAAAAATCAATTTGCGGCTGTCTTGTAAAAGTTCGGGACATTCATAACCGATGGATTCCAAAAGACGATATACTTTATCGCCCAGTCTGCCTTTAGGGAGTGCAACATTGAGCATTTTCAGATCTCCTTTAATTCTTTATATTTCAATTCCGGAGGAATATGACGTTCTACTCTTACGCGTTTCCCTGTATCGCGCAGTTTTTCCGCTTCTTTCAGCACTTGCGCCGCGGGAACGGAAGAATTGTAATGCAGCAGTATATCGCAGTCATATTCCGGGTGCGAATGAAACAGTGTAAGATCCGAAAGATAGACGGCAAACCCCATCGCGCCAATACCGGCTTTAAATTTCCCGGCCAAATGATCGTACCGGCCGCCGGAGAGAATATGGCGGTGTATACCTGCAAGATATCCCTGAAACACAATGCCGTTATAATAGTTGACATCGTTGATAATGGAAAGATCAAGGCGAATATTTTCAGCTTTACCACAGCTTTTCAGTCCGTTAAAGATAGCTGTCAGCTCTATTAAGGCATTTTGTATTCCCGGATCATTCAAGTTCTTTAAAAACTGAAGTCCGGCTTCAAAATCACCGCCGACAGAAGCTGCTGCACACAGAGGTTCGGATTTTTCGGCTGAGATTCCGGCTTGCGCACAAATTTGACGCATATCATGCAGATTCTTTGATTTTATGCATCCGATCAGCTGCTCTTTCAGTGAAAGATTTTCTCCTACGGCATCGGCTAACAAAGGATTGATAATGCCCATATGCGAGATATTCAAGGCATAATTCATACCAGTTGCTTCCAAAGATTCAAGAGCCAGCGCCAGAATTTCCAAGGTAGCGACTTCGTCGATATCACCCAGCATTTCAAGACCCATTTGATGAATCTCTTTATATTCATGGGAACGTGCATCCAGTCGATAGACACTTTCGGTATAGTAGAGCTTTTCACTGGATAACAAGGTGGCATTCGTGTTTTTTACAATGGAAAGGGTTACATCGGGTTTTAAAGCCAGCAGTTTGCCGGAGAGATCATTAAAAGTAATTACATATTCACTGGTCAAAAAATTCTTGTTTTCAAGATACAGTGAATACTCCTCGAATTTTCGCATTTTATATTTTTTGTAGCCGGCTTTTTCATAAAGCTTACTTAATTCTTGGGTTAATATGCTGATGTCGTTCAATTCTTCTCCTCCGATTCCTTACCGAAAAGACGTGTAAGCACGCTGGTATAGCCGGTATTGTATTTTACACATTTACTTACGCGTGAAAGTGTAGCACTGGAAATATTAACGCGTTTAAATACTTCTTGGTAGGTCATGTTATTCATTAAAAGCTTGGCCGATTCCACACGCTGCGCCATATATTCGATTTCTTTTAATGTGCAAAGATCCTGCAAAAAAAGCTCCGCCTCTTCGGCGCTTTTTAAAGAGGCAATGACCTGATATAGTTGTTGATTCAAAGCATGGTTATCCATAACATCATCCTTATTGATTAAGTTGACTTCATTATACATCATCACACTAAATTAGTAAAGTGATTTTTTTTTAGAGATTTTGTTTTATTAGGAAAAATATTGATATCAAAAAGTAATTGCTGTAATATAGGCCTGTCAATACTTTTTCGCAGTTTAGGAATAGAGAAGGAGGTTCATTAAAAGAAGGATAGGAACACTGTTATACTGCGGTTGCTTTATTTTGAGCTATGAGGAAAATCAGCAAAGAACTGAAACTTATGGTTGAGAGCTTAACGGCTGCAGCCGTTAAGCCGAGAAAAGAACGATTTGATTTTTTGTGGATGGGATCGGACGTGGCAAAGTTTCTCAAAAGATTTCTTCTTGCGGATTTCTTTGAGAAATTTAATATTTTATTCTTTGGGATAGATTCCATTGCACTAAAGAAAAATATTTTTTATTCTGCTTTTTAGTCAATGTTAAATTTGCCGGTTCACTACCGCGTTTCCTATTTCATATTAAAAAAATATTTAAGGCTTGTTTCAATACCAAGTCATTTTTATTTCTAGAAAATCAAAGGATCTCTAAACTCTTTTAATGGAATGTTGGTATACTTTTTTAAAACAGGTTGATGCAGAAACTGTATACAGACGCATTTTGTTTTCTTTGATATTGTTCTTTTTGCTTCCGTATGTTATAATGAAAAAAATTGTCGAAAGGATGGTCCTATGAAAGCTCTGAAAAATTTACCGGATGGGTATCAAGAAATATTTTCAGTTGATCTTCAGAAAGATAAGAAAATAGCTGTTTTGGTTAATATACTGGCCTTAATTATTGCAGTTGTCTTGCTTATACCTGCAAACTTTAAAATTCCTATTTTAACTTTTTTTGATGTTCATCAGCAAAATTATGGCATAAAGCTTCTTGCTGTATTTGCTTCTTTGCTTGCATATATTATCCTTCATGAAATCGTTCACGGAATTGCGATGAAAATTTGCGGTACTCAAAAAGTAAAGTACGGGTTTACCGGTTTGTATGCGTTTGCGGGAAGTGAGGATTATTATAATAAAAAAAGTTATATTTTTATTGCTTTGGCGCCGATTGTTTTTTGGGGCATTGTCCTTGCGGTTATCAATGTAATGGTGCCAATACAATGGTTTTGGGGCGTATACTTCATACAGGTTATGAATCTTTCCGGAGCCGCGGGAGATTGCTATGTAACGGTAAAGTTTTTAAGATTGCCTAAAGATATTTTAGTGAAAGACTCGGGAATCGGAATGAAAGTATATTCAAAACAATAGAATATAAAGGTAAGAATTTATGCTCAGCAAGAGAAAAAACGCCGAAAAATTATGGGATTTCGGCGTTTTTTAGCGTGTTGATCACATAAGCGCGCCCTATAAAAGATCTTTTGATTCTGAATAAATTTTTTTGATAGATTGAGCAGGCGTTTTTAGGCGATCGCCGGCAGCAGATATTTTCAGCTTTTGCGCAACGAAGGTGGTTATGATTGAAGATTTACGCTTGTTCTATTGTTGTACCGGTGTAATAGTGTGTTAAAATTTGTTTATAATCGTATCCCTCCAAAGCCATACCCTGTGCGCCGTGCTGACTCATGCCAACACCGTGACCGTATCCTTTCATATAAAAGGTGATACTGTTTTTGTTATTTTCAAAGGTAAAATCGGTAGAACGCAGTCCTAAGGCTGTGCGCAGCGCCGTTGCTTTTACAGTTGAGGATAAAAGTAAAAAATAAAAATTGGTAAGGATGATATTTTATTCAGTGATTAATTACTTAATTACTATAGTGTACAAAAGCTCAGATTTCTCATACAATCGGCATAATGATCAGTAAAATTTCATTGCAGGAGTTTTTAATTGAATAAACAAAAAAAGAGTTAAGATTTTAAAGATTACTTCTTTTTTTGCGGAGTAAAGGTGGCAATACGAACACGTTCTTCGTGTGGTGTGTTGCCATTATATTTTTTAAATACCCGCCCAAAATAACTGGGGCTGCTAAAACCTAACTTATAAGAAATTTCCTCAATCGTAAGATTTGATGAGCGCAATAATTCGATTGCGTGAAGGATTTTAACGTGGTTAATATATTCTACTGGCGCCATATTCAGTTCCCTGCGAAAAAGACGGATTAAATGCTGAGGGGAAACATTGGTCAAGGAACATAAGTTCTTTAAGGTAATTTTGCTTTCATAATTTTTGCGGATATAATGAATGGATTTTTGCAAAGTGGAAGAATGCGGAAGATCGGGTACTCTGCTGGAAATAACATAGGGCGACAGTACGTTCTTTTGAGCCAAAATTAAAATCTGCAAAAGAGACAGCGAAGCGGCAAAGTAACTAACTCGATTGGCCTGACAGCATTCTTTCATCAGCTGAAGCAGCATGCTTGTTAAATCCTGAAAGCCGCTTGTGATTTTTGTGATTTGCGGCAGAAAGATTGCATTAATATCCAATTGCTTTTCAAAATATTCATGTCCCAGATCATTCAGTGCTTCTTCATATGTTTTCTGGCTGATAGTCTCTATAGAGAATTTCGTTTCAAAATGAATATAGGCAAAACGGCAGGAAAGATCGTTGATGGGTCTCCTCATATATTCCTGTCCTGCGGGGATGAGAATCATATCTCCCTTGGATAACTCATGGTTTTGGTTTGCTAGCGTGAAACAGCAGCTGCCATCAAGAATGATGACGATAATATTCCTTTCATCAGCACAGCGCCATACAGTTTGCCGTGTGATATCATACGCGGTAACCGGTTCAGGATGCGGCAAGACGGATATTTTATAATACATAGTGCCTCCGATAAAAATGTTAAAATAGTGCGATATCATGCTAATTTTGTTTCTTGAAAAGCCTTGGGCAATCCCCTATAATGATTTTAGGTTAAAAATAAAACGATGTCAATAGGAAGTGAAAAAAATGCTAAAAAAAACATGGCGTGTCGCCGTTGTAGGCTGCGGGAGCTTTGCAAACGGCGTATATCTGCCGAATATTGAAAAGGAAGCTCCGGCAAAATGCGTGGCGGTATGCGATATTATTCCCGAGCGCGCAAAGGAGACGGCAGAACGGTTCGGCGTGCCCCAGTGGTATCCTTCCGTTTACGAGATGATAAAAAAGTGTGATTTTGATATTGCGATAGACGCGGCAAGCATCCAGGCGCATCATGAAATCAATATGGCGCTTCTTCAGGCGGGAAAGCATCTTATTTCGCAAAAGCCTGCGGCGCCCACGATTGAGGCGTTTGATGCGCAAATTGCTCTGGCAAAGGAAAAGGGTGTAAAATTCAACTGCGCCCCCATCCATCCGATGCGGTTTGATTTGGCCGTTGCCCAGCAGCTAATGGAAAGCGGTGCGATCGGAACACCGGCCTATCTGAAATGCAATCTTGCCCACGGCGGGCCGGAGTATTTTCAGTACCGCAACGCCGATCCTACTTGGTTTTTTGAAGACGGAGCCGGCGCACTTGTGGATATGGGCGTACATGGTCTGCAGATTGTAACCACAATGTTCGGGCCTGTAGAGAGCATCAGCTGCCTGAGCATGATTACCGATCCGCAGCGCAAAGTGCGCTCCGGCGCCTATAACGGACAGCAAATGACAACGGATAAAATTCCCGATGAATATCTGATTTCCCTCCGCTTTGTGAACGGAAAAGCCGGTTTTGTGGATACCGGTTTTTCGCAAAAAGCATCGAAAACACCTCAGCTTGAAATTTACGGAACCAGAGGAACGATTTCCTTCACAAAGCCATATATGCAAAATCCCATGCCGGAGGTATATATCGACAGTGATGCAATCGGTATGCGCGGCTGGATCACTCCGCAGCCCTGGGAAACCGTTCCCGAAAAAATCAACAGCCAGTGCTGCTGCTTAAAGGATTTGGTACGGGCTATTGAAAACGATACCGAACCGGTGCTCCGCCCCGAGCATGCACGACATGTGCTTGAAATCATGACAAAAATTCCGCAGGCTATTCGTACGGAAAGTACGGTTAGAATGGAAACGACCTTTTAAGGAGAAAAAATATGAAATCAATAAAAACAGCCTTTTTCGGCGTTTCTCACCCGCATGCGGCGACTCTGTTCGGCACCTTGAGCAACAATGAGCGGTTTTCCTGCATCGGCTTTGCCGATGTGCCGGAATATGACGGCCTCACCCCGCAGGAGCGTGAAAAAAATCTCGGCGCGGGCGCACAGAAAATGAAGCGTTTTTCTTCCTGGCAGCTTCTTTTAGAGGAAAAACCCGATTTAGCGGTCGTTGCGGCAAACAACAGCAGTAAAAGCGATATCTGTTTGACCCTGCTTTCCGAAGGAATTCCGGTGATTGTGGAAAAGCCCATGGCCGTAAATCTGAATGACGCGAAAAAAATGGCGGCCTGTGCGGAAAAAAATCACACAAAAGTAATCACCAATTGGCCTGTATCCTGGTTTTTACCGTTCCGCAAAGCAAAGGAGCTTGCTGATGCGGGCGAGGTTGGCCGAATCAGAAGAGTTGTTTACCGCAGTCCCGCCACCTGGGGACCCTATTCCTATGCACCCGACGGAAAGCTTCCCGAAGAGGAATGGCTGAAAAAAACCTGGTGGTATCAAAAAAAGTTCGGCGGCGGTTCTATTTTGGATTACGCCTGCTACGGTACGATGCTTTCTACCTGGATTTTTGGGCATCAGGCAAAAGCTGTGAACGCCGTTTCCAAACAGTTCGACACCCGTTTTACCGATGTAGAGGATTACAGCGCGATGATTCTGGATTTCGGAGAGGGAGTGGGTCTGCTGGAGGGCTCCTGGAGCAGTTATAATCCGGCTGAAATCCCCACAGGACCGGTTATTTATGGCTCTGATGGCGTGATCGTCTGCGACAGGCACAGCACGCAGGTAAAAATTTATCACGGCAGAACCCATCAGCCGGTGGCGCCTGCGCAGATTATCGATATGCCGCAGATGCGTAAGGATGCGCTGGCCGAGCATATCCTTCGCTTTATGGACGGTACGGGCGATATCGATGAAACCCTTGATATGCCTTTGAATTTACAGGTAATGGCGGCGCTTTCGGCCGGAATCAGATCCGCCGAAGAAAACAGTGCGGTACAAACAGAAATCATATAAAAAGGAGAAGTTTTTATGACAAAGCAGAGAAAAATCGTTTCATTTTTTCTATTATGCGCCGTGTTGGCTTCCTGCCTCAGTGTTTTTAGCCTGATCCACGCGCAATCCGTTGAGCGGGACGGTACGGAAAGCGCCAATGTCATTCCCGCAAAGATCGCAACCTTTGAAGCGGTTGCTGT
The DNA here is from genome assembly GCA_905200615.1 of uncultured Selenomonadales bacterium. Lineage (GTDB taxonomy): Bacteria > Bacillota > Clostridia > Christensenellales > QALW01 > UMGS1322. The sequence continues at coordinate 19,722 of CAJKLB010000014.1, forward strand.
CGGTGAGACGCCCGTAAACAGCGGAACATACGATAAAGCCGAATGGGGCATCTTCCGGCCGTATACCTCGGATAACAATTGGAGCAAAGCGGTATTTACTGCCGATAATTATACGGTGATTCCGCAGATCGCAGAAGACCCGGATCCTTCCTCCGGGCACGGCCATGTGCTTATGCTGCAGCCGAAAGCGTATAACGCCTCGCCCCGCTGGGCGATCCGAAATGAGCTGTATGCTCAGGCACAGACGACACCCGGGGCCGTGCGGTATAAAATAAAGCTCTCCGTAGATATCAAAAAGAGCGATAATTTCGGCGCAAAGCTGTATTTCAGAAAAGACAGCGCCGATACCTCGGGCAATCTGGCTGCCAGTGAGGTAGTGACCGCCAACGGAAAATGGGCAACGCTTACCGCTGAATATACCTGTACCTTAGAAGAACTGCAAAGCAATAACAACGAGTTTTACTATAATATTTATCTTGTTCAGGTACAAGCGCCTACAGGACCCATGTACCTGGATCATATTACCGCTACGGTAACGCCGGTCTTTTTAGAAGAAGTGACGCCTACAGCGACGGCCACAGCAACCGCAACAACGGCACCGACGCCTACGGCAACAGCTACGGTATCGCCTACCACGACGGCTCCGGCTACAGCCGCCCCCACGCCTACAGCAACGAATGCGCCCGCGGAAGCACGAAGAGAAAACCTCATACCTGCAAAAATTTCGAATTTTGAAGAAATAGCGCCGGGTATGCTTCCGGCCGAGGCCTATGACGGCTCCGGAAATAAAACCGAATGGGGCATCTTCCGGCCGTATACCTCGGATAACAATTGGAGCAAAGCGGTATTTACTGCCGATAATTATACGGTGATTCCGCAGATCGCAGAAGACCCGGATCCTTCCTCCGGGCACGGCCATGTGCTTATGCTGCAGCCGAAAGCGTATAACGCCTCGCCCCGCTGGGCAATCGGCCGCGAGCTGTATGCCGAGGCATTAAAATATTCCGGAGAAGAGGATTTTATCATTAAAATATCAGCCGATATCAAAAAGAGCGATGATTTCGGCGCAAAGATGTATTTCAGAAAGGACAGCGCCGATACCTCGGGCAATCTGGCTGCCAGCGAGGTAGTGACCGCCAACGGAAAATGGGTAACGCTTACCGCTGAATATGCCTGTACGTTAGAAGAACTGCAAAACAATAACAACGAATTTTACTATAATATTTATTTTGTTCAGGTAAAGGCGCCCACAGGGCCGATGTATTTGGATAATATCAAAGTAAGCCTTACGCCTGTTTCCCAGCAGGAATTGCCCGCGCCGACGGAGGAGGCCGATTCCGTCACCGGTGTTATTTACGAGGTTTCCCAGGATCTGAACAATGCCTTTTTAGTATCCAAAAGCGGTATTGTCGGCAGCAGCGACGTTGTCGGAGGCAAGGTTGAAAAATCCTATACCGTGTATAACATCGGCAATACGGAGCTGAACATTCAAATGTATCTGCAGGTGCTTCACAAAACCGCCGCAGGTGAAAACATCGGCTGGTACGGCGGCAGTCAAAGCTCAAGCGATCCAGTAACCATTGCTCCGGGAAAATCGGCGACGCTTACGGTATCCATGCCCGTAAACAGCGATAACACCGTAACGGTTACGCATACGGAAACGGCAAATTATCCGCTTTCAGAGCTGTTTGTACGTTTTGATTTTAAGCCGACGCTTTTCTCGGGCAGTAAATTTGTGGTGGCCTGCAGTGCTGAAGAGGCGGACTTCTTCCTCTCCTATACGGCCACAAACCAAAAAACAGCCTGGAGCGCAGTGCCCACCACGGATAAGGCGTATATAACGGGAGATTCCACAAAGATGCTTTGGATCGCCTCGGCGGCATTCTTGACTGCGGTTCCGGTCTTGATTGGCATTGCCCGAAAGAAAAAAGAGCAGTAAAAAAATATGGCGATAAGCTTTTATCGCCATAAACTTTATAGGAAACGCCGGCAAAAGGCCGGCCATCGGAAAGGAGAAACTATGAAAAAGTTTTACGCACTTTTGCTTGCATCCGTTCTGTTTTTATCGTGTTTTTCTTTGATATGCGCGCATGCCGTGACTGACGAGCTGCTGATAAACGGGGATTTTGAAGAAGGAGAGATCTTCCCCTTTGCCAAATACGGTCCCAATAGCGACGTAGACGTGGATCCCGAGTATGCCCACAGCGGGGAATACGGCGCTTCGGTATCCAACCGGGCAGGGGCATGGGCCTGCTGGCAGCAGAACGTAAGGGATCAGATAAAAGAATGCGGTCCCGGCACCTACCGCGCCAGCGTTTGGGTGCGGCTGCCCGAGGAGGAAAGCTATCCGGCAAACTGCCAGCTTGTGCTCAATTACAAGCAAATCGGCGAAAAAAATGACAGCTATCTTACCAGCGCTAAAAAGGACCTTACCACCGGCTGGCAGGAGTTTACGATTGAAAAGGAGCTTACCTATGACCAGGAGATCGGCTTAGACCACGTTTACGTCTATGTACAGGTAGTAGGTACCGGAGAAGAAGAGGCACCCGCTTACTATATGGATGATTTTTCACTTGTAAAAGTAAGTGAAGTGAACGGGATAAAGGAAGAATATGCGCTAACGCATATTGACGTTTCCAGTGCGGTACGGGCGGAAAATACCACGGTGGGTGTGATCCGTTGGGACGCCTGGTACGGCCGCAATAACGATACGGTAAAAACCGAAAGCAGTATTCTTTCCCAGGTAGAAAAAACGCTTTCTCCCGCCAAGTATCACTTCCGCGCCCCGTTTTTTGCTAAAGTCACCGATGAGGGAAATATTGAGATTCCCGAGTATACGCAGGAAATTTTTGATCAGGAAATGCAGTATGCCATCGATGCGGGCATCGATTACTTTGCGTTTTTGATGTACGATGGCGATATGAAAACCGCACGGGAATTCTATAAGGCCAGCGCTTATAATACAGACATCAAAATGTGCTGCATCATCTCCCCCGGGCAGGATAAGTTCCGCCGGGAAATCGTAAGCCTTTTTGAAGAGGACTATTATATGACGGTGCTGAACGGCCGGCCGCTTTTATATCTGTATATCGATAACGATGCGCAATGGGCCAAGGTGAAGGACGATATCGGCTATTACCGTGCCGAATGTGAAAAAAAAGGCATAAAAATGCCGTTTGTGGCTATTATGTCACACTCCCCGGAAAAAGTAAAGGACGTTTACGGCGATGCGGCGGCGCGCTACGGTGTATCCGTAGGGAACGGCGCGCCCTTTGCAGATATTATTTCAAAGGCTAAAACCATGTGGGAGGAAAACCGTGCTGTAAGCGATCAGTTTATTCCCAACGTTTCCTTCGGCTGGCATACGGTTCCCCGGTTTGAGAATCCGGTTTCCTGGATGACCGTCAGTGAAAACTCCTACGGTCAATACGCTACGGACGAGGAACTCTACACCTTCATGAAGGAAGCGCTCGCTTACCTGCAGCAGGAGGAGATTCAGGACGCGACCAAAGCCAATACTCTTACGATTTATGCCTGGAACGAACACGACGAGGGCGGATGGATCTGTCCGACCATCGAGGTAGATAAGAACGGCAATCAGATTTTTAATGAGGATGGCACGCCTAAAATCAATACCGATCATTTAGATGCACTAAAAAAAGCAATTGCTGAACACCGGGGAAATGCGGGCGGAACAACAGACGGTACCACGCCATCCACGGAGGAGGACGGTTCGGCGGATACAACGGAGCCGCCGGCTACAGAAGAGGCTAAAAACAAATTTCCGGTTATCCTTGTTTTATGCGGCGGCATCGTTTTGATTGGTGTGGCAGTCGTCATATTGATTTTTGTAAAGAAACGTAAAGAAGGAACAAAATGATATCATTTTCAGACAGCCGTCTTTTTAACGAGGGAGGCGCGGTTTTGGAGCCGCGCGGCGGGGTGCTTTTTGTAAAGAACAGAACACAGCCTTATTCTTCGCCGGCGCTTCGGCTGACGCCCGCCTCCGGCGGCAGAACGCGTTATTGCCTGAAGCTTGCTTCCGGCGCGCAGCCGGTTTCTTTGGCTGTATACCATAAGCTGCGCTATATCCATTGCAGTCAGGAATTCATTGCCTACGATACCGGCGAAAAAGTATTGGTAACGGACCAAAGCTGGGTATGGCTCTCCGGCGATTTTTCCTTCGTCCCCGGTCTGCAGGAGGTGACGGCTTATTTTATGCAGGATACCGGTACGCCTCTTTGTGATATTTGGGTAAAAGAAATTGTTACCGAGGAAATTCTCCCCGCGCAGAAACCAAAAGCGGAGATTTCGAGGCAGCCGTTTTCTGTCGGCGCCATTCGGTGGGATGCCTATTTCAGCACGGAGGATATGCAAAGTAATGTTTCCCGCCAGGTTGCACGGGCGCTTTCCCCCAAAAAATTTCATTGGCGAGCTCCGTTTTTTTCCAAAGAAGAGGCGGATGGCAGCCTTTCGTTTCCGCCGGAGACACAGGAACGGTTTGATACCGAAGCCAAATTGGCAATAGCGGCGGGAATCGATTATTTTGCTTATTGCTGGTACCGTGATAACGATCCCATGAGCTACGCCCGAAAGCGGCATGCACAATCAAAATACCGGAATAGGATAAAAATGACGGCCATTGTACGTGTTTCCGGACTGGATGACGAAACGCTTGCCGGGCTGGCACGGCAGATGAAGGAAGAATATTATCTGAAATTTGACGGCCGTCCCGTTCTCTATGTATTTGACGCCGTACATGCTGACGGCGCGTACCGTGCCCATATCACAAGGGCAGCTCAAAGCGCCGGAAATCCCGAGCCGTATTACATCGGTATGAACGCTCAGCCGCAGCCGTATCCCGTTTATAAAATAGAAGATATGGGCTTTGATGCCATCGGTTCCTATGGCTTTGTATCTGACCGGCCGGGCGAGCCTTACGCTTCTTTTGCTCGGCGAAACGAAGATATGTGCCGGATGCGGTATTCTTTGCAAACAAGGCTTGACCGTGTGCCCCTGCTGTGTTTGGGTCATGACTTCCGTCCGAGGATCGAAAATCCGGTTTCGTGGATGACCGGAAAGCATTATTCTCTGCCGGCTTCCCCGGAGGAGATTTACCGGCATGCCGAAACCATCCTGCGTATGCACAAGGAGCAGGAAGAAAACAAACCCAATACGCTGCTGATCTATGCCTGGAATGAGCACGACGAGGGCGGCTGGATCTGTCCGACGTTAACACACGCACCGGATAAAGATGTAGACGACGGGTATTATCAGGCTTTGAAACGGGCCGTTTGCACGGCAAAAGAGCAATTTAAAAATTCAAACGCCGGCGGAGAAACGCATTCTGCTGCCGGAATTTCGAGGTAAAACCATATGAAAAAATTACGTATAGCAATAATCGGCACGGGAATGATCGCAAACAGCGCGCATTTTCCGGCCTTGGAGCCTTTCCGGCGGGAGGGGTTGGTTGAAGTGGTAGGCGTTGCGGATATCCGTCCTGAAGCTGCGGAAGAAACCGCGAAGCGCCACGGAGTGGAAAAATGGTATGAAGATCCTCAAAAAATGCTGGAGGAACTGAAGCCGGATTTTGTAGCGGTGTGTACGCCCAACCGATATCACAAGGAATGGACGATAAAAGCATTAGAGGCGGGCGCCCATGTAGCATGCGAAAAGCCTATTGCGCTTACTTTGGCCGATGCAAAGGAGATGTGGGCGGCAGCAAAAAAGTATAACAAATATTTATTTCCCTGCCAGTGTATGCGGTGGCGAAACTATATGCAAAGAGCCAAAGAGCTTGTGGAAAGCGGTGAGCTCGGAGAGCTGTATTTTTCGGATATCGCGTTTATCCGCCGCATCGGCATTCCCACCTGGGGCATGTTTCATATGAAGGAGCATAATTTCGGCGGGCCGTTCTGTGATTTGGGCGTTCATCTGATCGATTCTCTGCTTTGGATAGCGGGGGATAAAAAGGTGGAAGCGGTTTCCGGCAGCGCCTATACAAAAATCGCCAATCAAGGAGAGGATATTCTGTTAAGCATTGCCGAAAGCGGCGCTTACGCGGGAACCTTTACTCCCAGACCTTACGATTACCGTGAATTCAATGTGGAGGATTTTGCAGCCGGGTTTATGCGCCTTGAGGGCGGTATGAGCGTGAATTTTAAATTTTCCTGGGCGATCAACCTGCCGACAACAAATCTGGATATGGTGCTGTGCGGCGATAAAGGCGGGCTTTCGGTAAACGGTGAAAAGCTATATAAGAATATCGGCCGCTTTCAGGGGGAATGCGCTATGAAATGGTTTGATAACGGCCCGTTTAGGGGCGTTCCCTTTGAACAGCATCGCTATATGTACCGCCATATCATGGAGGTGCTTGCAGGCAAGGCAGAGTATCTGATTACCCGGGAGCAAAATCTTGAGGTTACCAAAGCGATTGAATGTTTCTATCGCTCGGCAGAGGAAAACAGAGAGATCAAATCGGAGGAATTATGATAAAAGCAGTGATTATCGGCTTTGCCCATATGCATGTCAATGAGGTTGCCCTGTATATCAGCCGGCATCCGGAATACAGTCTGGAGGCCGCCGCGGATATGCCCTCGGACTTAGAAAAAATCGAGCCTCTTCGGTATACGCCGGAATGGAACAAGGAAAATATACGCACGAATTTTTGCCCGCGGATTTATGAGGATTATTGCCAAATGCTTGATGAAGTCAAGCCGGATGTGGCCTTTATTCTTACGGAAAATTTCCAAAAGAAGAAAGCCGCCGAGGCCTGTGCGGTACGCGGCATAAACATAATTCTTGAAAAGCCCATGGCGATAAATTTAAAAGAGGCTCGGGATATCGAGGCACTTGCGGAAAAATACGGAATTGAAGCTTATGTAAATTGGCCGGTCATGTGGCGTGCGTATTTACATAAAATGAAAAACGCTTTGGACGTCCGCCTTGTCGGCGAGCCGCTGAAGCTGCAGTATATCAACGGCCATACAGGACCATTGGGAAAAGGCGCAAGGCACCGGGGAGTGAGCGCAAACGCAGAGGAAATGACCGACGAACAGCGAAAAAAAACATGGTGGTACCAAAAAAAATACGGCGGCGGCGTGTTTTTGGATATCGGCTGCTACGGCTGCTTTTTTGCCAAGTGGCTGCTCGGCGGCGGAGAAAAAGGCGCGATGGCAATCGGAGAGCAAATGAATACGCCCTTTTGCGATACCGCAGATAATTTTGCCGCTGTTGTTCGGTATGATAAGAAAATGGCAGTGCTGGAAGGCACCTGGACTACACCGCGCGCTGCGATTCCCTCCGGACCTATGGTGATGTGCACCGGCGGGATCATCACCTGTACCGGCGGTGCGGAAAATCAGCCCGGCGTCGAGGCGTTTGACCTATACGGCAATCCGGTGGAAGTTCCCGAAATAGCCTTTGGACCGGAGATGACCGATATGCCGCATTTATATGCCTGGCATAAGCAAACAAAAGGAGAGATGCCTCCGATGGCAACGCTAAGCAAAAATATTGAAGTAATGGCTATGCTGGAGGCTATTATCACAAGCGCAGAAAGCAAAAAAGAGGAACATATCCGTGTGTAAAGGGATGATTGCAGATATTCAGCGGGCGTCCATTCACGATGGCCCGGGTCTCCGCACAACGGTCTTTTTCAAGGGATGCCCGCTTTCGTGCCGGTGGTGCCATAATCCGGAGTGCATTTCTTTTACAAAGCAGGAGCTATTTTATCCGGAAAAATGTATTGGCTGCGGCAGGTGCCAAGAGGGCTGTTATGCCGGCGCGCGCGTATCCTGCGGAACAGAAATGACCGCACAGCAGGTACTGCAGGCTGTGCTTGCGGATAGGCCCTATTACGGTGCGGCGGGCGGCGTTACGCTCTCCGGGGGTGAGCCTTTGGCGCAAGCCCGGTTTGCCGCAGAGGTTTTAAAGCTTTGCCGGCAGGCGGGAATCCATACCGCCATAGAAACCAGCCTGTATTGCTTTGATGCCGAGGTGCTGTCATTCACAGACCTTATCATGGCCGATATTAAAATATTCAACAGCGCAAAGCACCGGGAATACACCGGAGTGGACAATGAGCAAATTCTTAAGAATTTGCAACGCGCGGATACCTTAGACATTCCGCTGGTAATTCGTACGCCGGTCGTTCCCACCGTAAACGATACGGTAGAAAATATACGGCAAACCCGGAATTTTATCCGGTGCTTAAAAAATGTCATAAGCTACGAGCTGCTGCCCTATCATCCGCTGGGATTCAGTAAAGCGAAGGCGTTGGGCGTAAAGCAGCAAAAATTTGAGATTCCCCAAAAGGAAAAAATGGAGGAGCTGCGGCGATATGCTGACCTATCAAGATAGACTGTACCGTATGCGGCAGACGAAAATCGCCCATACGCTGGCTAAAAAAGAACAAAACGGATACACCGACCTGGATGATTTCGGTACGGTACCCCTGCCGGAGGGATATTATGTAGAACCATGGTATAACAGTGAAAACGGCAGCTTTTATGGGCTTGACGGAATGAGTGAGAACTTTTGCCGCGTGATGAACGCACACGAGCCCTATGTGGACCCTATGGAAATGCTTTGCGGAAGATGGCGCGATATGCTGGTGAATTATCGGGGCGATATTCACTATATGCCCGATTGGATTCAAAAAAACACAAAGCTCCGCAACTTTATGCAGCGCGGCGTGACCGCCCAGTGGAGTAAGCGTTGGGATGAAAAACGATTCCCTTATGACGACTTAAAACCCCTGCAGGAAAAGTACAATATTGCCTCCGGTATTGACGGCGATGCGCATTTTGCCTGTGATTACCGTATCGGATTCGCCTTGGGCTTCGGCGGTTTTTTAGAGAAAATAGCCGCCGGAAGAAAACAAAACCCTCAAAAACAGGCGTTTTATGATGCGGAAGAAAAATGCGTGCGCGCCATCATCGCCTTTGTTGATCGGCATATTGAAAAAATTCAGGAGCTGCTGCAAAGCGAATCCCGGCCGGAAATCAGAGAAAGCCTTGAAAAAATGCTTTCGGTGTGCCGGAATATCCGGCTGGATAGACCCAAAACCTTTCATGAAGCCTGCCAGTGGACGGCATTTTTCAACTGTGCCGCACGCATTTATACCCGCGACGGCGCAGGCTTTCAGTTGGATACCCTGCTGCTTCCCTTTTATGAAAACGACAAAAAAAACGGGATTTTAGAGGATGAAACGGCGATCTTTCTTCTTGCCAATTTGCTTTTGATCGACCCGCATTATTATCAGCTCTCCGGTGTGGATGAGAATGACCGTGACCTGACAAATCACCTCTCGTACCTTGCTTTGGAAGCGGCGGACAGAATCAATATTTCCTGTAATCTGACCGTCCGCGTGCATGAAAACTGTGATCCGGCGTTTTTGGAAAAGGCCGTATACTATTTATTCAAAAATAAAAACGGCTGGCCCCGATTCTGCGATGATAAAAATCTGTGCGACGGATATATGAGAAACGGCGTGGATAAAAAAACCGCACGCCAGCGAATTGCCGTCGGCTGCAACTGGATGTGTGTTCCGGGCAGGGAATTTCCGATGAACGACACCGTAAAAGTTAATTTTGCCAAGGTTTTGGAGGAAGCACTGAAAGAGATGAAGACGGAAAAGGAGCCGTCAACGGAACGGCTTTTTGCCCTGTTTCAAAAACATCTGCTTTGCGCGGTGGAGACCGTTGCCAGGGGCGTGAATCTGCATTTAGACCATATCCACGAGGTGACGCCTGAGCTGATCATGAATTTGATGTTTCATCATTGCCTGGAGAAGGGCCTGGACGCATCCCAGTGCGCCGAGCTTTTTACCGTCGGCGTAGACGGCGCGGCGCTTGCCGTGGCTGCGGATTCCTTCGGAGCAATGGAGGAGCGGATCGAGCGGGAAAACAAGCTTTCCTGGCAGCAGCTTTATGAGGCGCTGGAAAACAATTTTGCCGACGAACGGCTGCGTTTGATGCTGCAATCCACGCCCAAATACTGCGGCGGCGGTACGGCGGCGGATGCCTGGGCTAAGAGGATCAGCGCCCTGTGGACAGAAATTGTTGCAAACCAAAAAATGCCCGCCGGCAGAAAGCTTGTGCCCGGTCTGTTTTCCTGGGCGCGAAGCATTGAATACGGGCAGGCAGTGGGGGCTACCCCCAATGGAAGAAGAAAGGGCGAGCCGATCTCCCACGGAGCGAATCCCAATCCTCATTTTCGGGTTGACGGGGCGGTAACCGCGCTTTCCAGCGGAATCGCAGGCGTTCAATGCGGGCGCGGCAACACAGCGCCGCTGCAATTGGAGTTTGATCCTCAAATCACCCTTGAAGAAGGCGGCGTACAGCTGGTATTGGAACTGATAAAAACCCATTTCCGGCTGGGCGGTACGCTCATCAATATCAACATTCTGGACGGTGAAAAATTATTGCAGGCCCATAAAAATCCCGAACAGTATCCCGACCTCGTCGTACGGGTAACCGGCTTTACGGCGTATTTTGCGTCCCTTTCGCCGGAATTCAGACAGCTGGTTGTCAACCGTTTTTTAATGGGATTATAAACATACTATTGACGGGGTTTATTAATATATCGGTTAAAAGGATTAAAACGGTCGAAAACATATTTAGAAAATAAGATCGCTGCTTTATTAAAAAACAAGGGGGGAGATCCCTTGTTTTTTTACGCTTGTTCTATTGTTGTACCGGTGTAATAGTGTGTTAAAATTTGTTTATAATCGTATCCCTCCAAAGCCATACCCTGTGCGCCGTGCTGACTCATGCCAACACCGTGACCGTATCCTTTCATATAAAAGGTGATACTGTTTTTGTTATTTTCAAAGGTAAAATCGGTAGAACGCAGTCCTAAGGCTGTGCGCAGCGCCGTTGCTTTTACGATGCTTTCACCGATTTGTACGGTAGCAACTCTTCCCGCGGCAGTATAGGAGTCAATTTTTATCGCGATGGAATCCACATGGATATCTTCAAAAGCGGCATTGATTTTTTCTGTAAATTGATCTTTTGTCAGTGTAAGAGATTCGCTAAGCTCTTCTTCACTTTTATCCGCGGTTGTTTCTACGCTTACCAGATAGGGATAGTTTCCGCCGAATACCGAGACACAGTCCTCGGTACTTCCTACACTGGAGGAATGATAAAGTGCGCATATAGGCTTGCTTTCATATGTTATAATTTCTCCGGAAGTCGCGGTAACGGCTTGCGCAATCGCGTTATAATATTTTTCATAATTCTCACCCCATTGACTGCGCATTTGTTCATTGGACTTAAACGCTTGGCAATGGGCCGAATTCGTGCAGATATCACCGCCGTTTGCACAGCCGCCGCCGCTCATTTTATAATACAGATAAGTTCTTGCGGCAACCGCCTGGGCTTTCAGAGCCTCGGGTTCATAGGTAGGATAAACCTCCCCGGCAACAACATCAATGATATATTCTTCTAAATTCATTGTCTGCAATTCACCGTTATGATTTACCTGAATGGTTTTTTGAGGTGTTGCCGTAGGTTCGGGTATTTTTTCAATTGTTATTTCTGTTTCGGGCTTTTTTTGGGCGTTACTGCTTTCGGTTTGTCCTTTTGCTGAAACGGAAGCGGAAACGGTTAATTTATTATCTTCCCGATTTTGAAAATAAACAACGGAAAAACCCAGGAGTACAATCGCCAACACAAAGGATAAAAATATGGAAAATTTACTCATTATGGTTCCCTGCCTGTCCCTAATTGATGATAATATAAGGCAATCCAAAAGTAGTGACACCGTTGGCGGTTATCGCTTGAAGAAAAGGATTGCACATATCGATTGTATGACCGTTTTGCCGGGAATATTCATATACTGTTTTTCCATGAGGGACGGTTTTCGCTTTCGCGGCATTTTCTTTGCTTATTAGAAATACAAAATAGTCATGAGTTTTCCAATCAGGGGAATCTTCAAGTATGCACTGAGCATATGTTGCATCAGGACATACTACATAAATATTTTCAGCTGAATTTCCCAGTACCGGAAAAGTACACAGGGCAAACAGGAAAATGGCAATCAGTATTAAAAAAATAATATATTTTTCCATAAAAAATCCCCCTTTGCACCAAGTATGAGCAAAAGGGGAAGGGGTTATTCATTTATTTTATATTCAGTATAGATTTCACCTTGCAGGGTTTTTAATAAAAAACTTCCGCTCTCATAGAGCAGATACCCGCGAAATTTATTTTTCGGCAATGATACGGATCCGGGATTCATATAAATATAATGTTCTTTGGGTGTGATTTCGCCGATGTGAAAATGTCCGTTTATCAGAATATCTCCGTTTTGCAGCTGCGGCGGTGTTTCAGGAGAAAATATATGGCCATGGGTGACAAAAACAGTTTTTTGATCTAAAAACAATAAAAGATTCGGTGCAGAAATGGAAAATTCCAATACCATTTGATCTACTGCGGAATCACAGTTACCCTGTACGGCAAGAATATACTCTTTTTTTTGATTCAGCATTTCCGCCACCTGCGCCGGCGCATATTCTTCCGGCAGAGGGTTCCTCGGTCCGTGATAGAGAAGATCTCCCAGCAAAATTAATTTATCGGCTTTTTCCGCCTCAAAGGCTTCCAGCAGCTGCCGGCAGTAAAACAGGGAACCGTGAATATCGGATGCAAATAGTAGTTTCATATGAGTACCTCATAATACTTTGTTTTATGATTTTTCTTTACACAAGGAAAGGTGTTAAAGGAAAAGTTCAAAATATATTATAGCATAAAAAAGAAAAGAAAACAAACATGAAAACAGCGACGAAACGGTTTTTCAGAAGGTATAGATTGCAGTTCTCCTGTGCAGTTCAATGTGGATTTCGCTTTTAAAAAAGAAAAAGAAACGGGATCTTCGCTTGGGTTTGTCAAAAACCTATTGGGAAATCAATATAAAAAATTTTTATTAGCGGGAGGATTCTCTCCGGTAAACGGCACATCGGGACGTTTTACGCCTCTTCTGCGCTCTTTTGGGCAAAAATTCACCCTTCGAAGAGGGGACCGTATCTCGCCGCTTTTTTGAAAAGACGGACAAAAACTTTATTGTGCAACTTTTTTGGCTGCATGACTTTTTTGACACTCTGAAGCAGGATTCCTGCTCAAATCGTTAAGCTCTTTTGGGTGATTCCATGTGGGAATTGAGAGAGAAGAAAGAGGCGCTTTTCTTTGCTGTTTTATAAAGAATGCTTGGGGTGCGGTCAAGATTTGCTTCGCGGGAAAAAAGGCCTCCGGAAAACATTATTTTTTTATACTCTTTTTTATATTCATTAAGAATTCCGCGTTGCTTTTGGAAGCGGAAAGCATGGATAACAGTTTTTCCGCGGCATGTTCGCTGTTAGCGGAGAAAAGAATTTTACGTATTGTCCAAATACCCTCCAGCTCATCGTTAGAAAGCAAAAGTTCTTCGCGGCGCGTACCGGATTTATTGATATCCACTGCCGGAAAAATACGTTTTTCCGAAAGTTTACGGTCAAGGTGAAGCTCGCTGTTGCCGGTTCCTTTGAACTCTTCGAATATGATATCGTCCATTTTGGAACCGGTTTCCACCAAAGCGGTGGCAAGAATGGTTAAACTGCCCCCGTTTTCAATATTCCTTGCGGCTCCAAAAAATTTTTTTGGCTTGTATAATGCGCCGGGATCGATACCGCCGGAAAGGGTGCGCCCTGTGGGGGATATGGTTAAATTATAGGCACGGGCAAGTCGGGTGATACTGTCAAGCAAAATGACAACATCTTTTCCGTGCTCAACCAGACGCTGCGCTCGCTCCAGAACCAGTTCGGATATCCTTACATGATTTTCCGGCATTTCGTCAAAGGTGGAATAAATCACTTCTCCCTTGACGGAACGCTGCATATCGGTAACTTCTTCGGGACGTTCGTCAATCAGCAATACAATGAGTTCCGCTTCCGGGTAATTTTCGCTGATCGCGCAGGCAATCTTTTTTAATAAAATGGTTTTTCCGCTTTTGGGTTGAGCCACGATCATACTGCGCTGGCCTTTTCCGATAGGAGCAATCAGGTCAATTAAGCGAAGAGCAAGGTCATGAGAGGTGCTGCTTTCCAGCGTAAAGCGTTCGTTGGGATAAATGGGTACCAAGTCTTCAAAGCGTGTGCGCTTTGCGGCCGTATCGGGATTCTCATCGTTAACAGATATGACATACAGCAAGGCGGCGTATTTTTCATTTTCCCGTAGAGGACGTGTTTTGCCGGTAATTTTATCGCCTGTGCGCAGATTGAAACGCCGGATTTGGGCAATGGAAACGTAGACGTCGCGCTGGATTCCTTTTTTGGCAAAAGCAAAAGGACCGCAGCGTAAAAAGCCGTAGCCGTCGGGATGAATTTCAAGTACGCCGCAGCAATCACCGCAGCCACCGCTGCTTAAAATATCCGGAACAGCCGGATTTACCTTTGTGTTCGGTGCTGGCTCCGAAATTTTCTTTTCATCTTTTTCGGCCTCGCTTTGCATTTTCTCAAGCATTGCCACAATATCGGCTTTTCTTGCGCCGGAGGGCAAAGCAATACCTGCCATGGCGGCAAATTCTTTTAATTCAGCAAGTTTCATAGCTGAAAAATCAACAGTATTCATCGTATCGTCCTTCTTGGATTTTTAATTTGTAATGAGTACAAAAAAAGTATATGCTAAAAATGCAAAATAAAGTATAAAATAAAAAAGTAAGGTTGTCAACTTAAAAATATGGTGCAAAATGAAAATGAATGTGCTATAATACTTTTGTCATATGCTTTGTTATTATTTGTATATAAATTCAGCGTAGGGCAGGTTTTATGTAAAAAAGAGTAAACAATCGCAATACAAGGAGAGGCTTATGAAATATTTGGTTTTGCTGGGTGACGGAATGGCGGATTTGCCGGTGGAGGAATTGCAGGGAAAAACCCCTATGGAATGCGCGAAGAAGCCCTTGATTGATTTTATGGCACAGCACGGAGAAGTGGGCATGTGTAAAATTACCCCTGAAGGATGCAAAGGCGGAAGCGATGTGGGAAATTTAGCGGTAATGGGGTATGATCCCAGACGATATCTTACCGGCCGAGCTCCGCTGGAAGCGGCGGCGATGGGGATTCAGATGGGGGAACAGGATATTGCTCTTCGGTGTAATCTTGCCTGTGTTTCTGAGGAAGAACCTTATGAAGAAAAGACAATGGTAGATTACAGCAGCGATGAAATCAGCACACAGGAGGCCGCTGAGTTAATAGAGGCGCTGAACGAGGCGCTTTCCGATACGCATATAGAATTTTATGCCGGGATTTCCTACCGGCATATATTGATTGTTCACGGAGGCAGTGCGAAAGGGATTTTGACACCTCCGCATGATATTACGGGAAAAAAGGTGAAAGAATATTTGCCCTCCGGTGACGGCGCGGACTTTTTATTGGATTTGATGAAAAAGAGTTATCAGATTCTCTCGAAGCATCCAGTCAATCTTGCCAGAAAAGAGCAGGGAAAACATATGGCAAATACTTGCTGGTTTTGGGGCGCGGGCAGTAAACCGGGACTTTCTTCTTTTGAGCAGAAGTACGGGAAAAAAGGTGCTGTGGTAACCGCGGTGGATCTTGTACGCGGTATTGCGCGTCTTGCGGGAATGGATGCTTTTGATGTAGACGGCGCCACCGGAACTTTGGAAACTAATTTTATGGGAAAAGCAAAGGCTACGCTGACCGCTTATGATGAAGGGTATGATTTTTGTTATTTGCATTTTGAAGCACCGGATGAATGCGGGCATAGGCACGAGGTAAAAAGAAAAATCCAATCCATTGAAATGTTGGATATGGTGCTTAATTTTGTTGTGAACGGATTGCGGGCAAGACAGCAGGATTACGGTGTGCTGATTATGCCTGATCATCCCACACCGGTATCCACCGGTTCACATTCCAGCGCGCCGGTACCCTATGCTATGTATTACAGCAATCGGGAAAAGAACAGCGGCGTTACCTGCTTTTGCGAAAGAACTGCCGAAAATACCGGTATTGTACAGGATCCCGGCTTTGCGCTTTTAAGCAGATTTTTTAAAGAATAATTTTTTAGGAGGCATTATGCAAAACGAAAGTTTTCAAGCGAATATTCCACAGCAGGAATCATCGAAGATATCCGATTTGCCGCCGCGGTTAGTTGCCGCGTATGATGATAAACGCTTTCCGACAAAATGGCAGGCCATGATCGGTGCTGCCTCCATGCAAATTGTCGGTTGTTTGCCCTATTTTTTGCTCAGCTTCTTGTTGCTTCTCAAGGTGTTTAGAACGCCGTTCGGGTATACGATGTTCAGTTATGTGTGCTCACAGCTGATTATGGTAGTAAGTATTCCTCTGTTTATGATGATGGTGTGCCGTAAGGATATACGAACCACGATTCGGTTAAAAAAGGGCATAGACGCGGTTCAGATTCTTCTTTTACTACTTATCAGCGCCGGCGCGTTTTTGCTTTGTCAGTATCTAAATAGTCTGTTTGTTCAGATAATCAGCATCTTTTTGGGGGAACCGGCGGATTTGGGAACCGCGGATAGCGCAACCGATTTTACACAGCTGCTTTTTCAAATTGTAATTGTTGCCGGGCTTCCCGCTATTTGTGAGGAACTTTTTTTTCGGGGATTTGTTATGCGGGCGTTTGAACGTATTTCCGTAATTTCTGCGGTAGTGCTTTCCTCGGTAGTGTTTGCTGTGATGCATGGAAACTTACAGCAGCTGGTATATGCGTTTTTGATCGGCATCATATTAGGTACGGTAACAATCATCAGTGATTCCCTTCTGGCGGGAGCGGTGATCCATTTTACTATGAACCTGCTTTCTGTTGTTATTAGTTACGGCCCGATTTTCAATGAATATTTGAATTTTGTGGAGAATAATACCTTGGCGTATATTATGGTGCTGTTCATTATCAGCCCTGCGCTTCTGGCAATAGGAATTATGCTGTTTATTAAGTATACGCGGCATAAGAATTTAAAAAAATACAATGCTTCGTTTGTCAGCGACTTAAAATATCCCCGCATTATGCCCAGGCAAAAGAGCGGTGGTACCGCTTTATATATTATCGGTTGGGTCCTCTTCCTATTTATCAATATTGTAAGCATGCTGGCATTGTGGTTTAGTGACGTTCTTTTGGTATGATTCACATTAAAGTGATAGCTGTGGGAAAATTGCAGCGAATGTATCAGTTGATACAGGAGGAATTTGTAAAAAGACTTTCCCGATATGCCAGAGCGGAAATCCTTGAGGTCGCTGATGAACCGGCACCGGAAAAGCTTTCGGCAGCGCAGAAGGACGGCGTAATGCTTGCTGAGTGGGAAAAAATTCGGAAAAAGATCGGCACCGGCGATTTTGTAGTGGTATTGGATGCCTCCGGAAAAAAATGTTCCAGTGAAGAATTGGCCGTATCGCTGGGGAAATGGCAGGAAAACCGATGTATAACGTTTGTGCTGGGAGGATCCCTGGGGCTTTATCATGAAGCTTTGAACAGCGCTGATGAGGTGCTTTCCCTTTCGGATATGACGTTTACTCATTCGATGGCCAGAACAATTTTGCTGGAACAGCTCTATCGGGGATTTAAAATTAATACCAGCGATCCGTATCATAAATAGCAGCACTGAGGAAAACAGAATATTCTTGTGCAGATGAATAAAGAAAGGCGGAGTTTTTTTTGAAAAAAAGAATTTTTATTGCGTTGCTGGTGATTATCTTTGCCTTTTCAGGATGTGCCGATCCGCCGGCAGACGTCACATGGAATGAAGAAGAAGCCGCGGCAAGCAGCCTTGTACCGGCGGGTGATATTGTTTCTTTAAAAGATACTACATACGGGTATGAGGTGTTCCGGCGGCAAGCGGAGCAACTGAAAGAAAAGTATACGGATATTGTTTCCTTATACAGTATCGGACAGTCGGTTTACGGAAGAGAGATTCTTTGCCTTGTGTTGGGCAATGCGCAGGCGGAAAACAAGCTTTTGCTCGCCGGAGCAATCCAGGGGACGCAGTATTGGACAACCCAGCTTTTGATGAAGCAGATAGAGACGTATTGTGAAAATCTCTCTGAAGCATACGAAGGTGTTTCCTATCGTGAAATTTTTCAAAACTGCGCGGTTTATTTTGTACCCATGGTGAATCCGGATGGGGTTGAGATCTGTTTCAACGGGTTAAAAAGCGTGCCTCAGACCTATCAAGCGCAGATAGAGGAAATTTATGAATATTCACTTCAAGTTGGTTTGCTGACAAAAGAAACAGGTTATAAACATTGGAAAGCAAACGGACAAGGAATTGATATCGGTATCAATTTCGGCGTCGGTACGGTGGAGTCAGCTGCAATACAAAAACAAGCGGCTTCGGAAAATTATCCGGGGGAGCCTTTATGCACGCCGGAAGCGGCCGCAATCGCCCGGTTGTGTGAAGAGCAGAATTTTTCGGCCGCAGCAGTATATACGGAAGAAGGAAATTTAATCGATTGGGCGTTTGGTCAAAAGGAAAGTTTTAAAGAGTCAGAACGTTACGCGGATGCTTTGGCCGAGCTTACGGGGTATACAAAAATAGCCAACGGTCCTACTCCGGAAGTGTGCACGTCGGTTTCGCTTACGGGGTGGTTTATTTCACAGTTTGATAAGCCCGCTTTCGCAATTTTAATGGGAAAAAATTCCGAGCAGCTTTCTTTATCAAAAATTTGGAGTGAAAATTGCCTTGTTCCTATACTCTTGGCTTGGCAGCTGCAACAGCAGGAAATTGAAAAGCCTGTTCAAACACCGACAGCGGAATATAACGAGATTGAATAACATTGAATAATGGAATATAAAGACGATTATTATTTTATGGAAAAAGCCTTGCTTCAGGCACGAGCGGCTTACCGGAGAGGTGAAGTGCCGGTGGGCGCTGTGGTGGTAAAGGACGGTGCAATTATTGCAAGGGGCTTTAATTTGCGGGAAAGCATGCGTGATCCCACGGCTCACGCGGAACTGCTGGCCATCAGGCGTGCCGCAAAAAAATTGGGTTCCTGGCGACTTACCGGCTGTAAACTTTATGTTACGCTGGAGCCTTGCCCAATGTGTGCTGGAGTGATTCTTAATTCCCGCATCGAACAAGTTGTGTTTGGCGCTTATGATGCAAAGGCGGGATGCTGCACTACATTATATCATCTCTGTAACGATTTGCGGTTTAACCATCGGGTACAGGTGACGGGGGGCGTGATGGAGAAAGCCTGCGGGGATATTTTATCTGCTTTTTTTCAAGAAAAACGAAAAAATTAAAAGTGAGGTCATTGAACAGCCGCAGGAAATTTCTTGCGGTTGTTTGCGTGTTAGAAAAGTTACACAGCTAAAAAAGTAGTAACGTTTGCCTTGTTCAGAAAGTGAGAAAGAGGATAAAATCTTACGCTAAAAGCGCCGGAGAAATGGAACTCGTCTCGGGAGGAGGTGGAATCAAATTCACTTAGTAGATATTACCATTTTTAATAAATTAAAAACAGCCGTAAGGATTGCTCTTACGGCTGTTTGCTGTTGAAGATATAAAGATAAAGGTGTTAAGATAAATTATTAAAATCCCGATCGATTTGAATAACAGTGGTATAGCGGGAATCCAAAAGAAGAAGATTTTGCTTTATGGCAGAAAGAACTTTTTCACATTCTGCCGAAGTTACTTCAAAAGGAACTACAATGTCAAAAATAATATTGATGTTTTCCGTACCGTCGGTCATGCGTACGTCATGAAAACGCCAGGCGCAGTCGGCTGTGTCCAGCGTCTTTTTTATGCAACTTTTTACTTCTTCCAGTTTTTCATTGTTTACAGAGACCGGATCCATATGAATGGTAAGTTCACAGCCGAATAAATTAAAAATATGTTTTTCAATGGCGTCGATTGCTTCGTGGGAAGCTACTATATCGGCGTTGTCGGGAATTTCGGCATGCACGGAGGCAAAAAGCCTTCCCGGGCCGTAATCATGAATAATCAGATCGTGAATATCGATAATGGCGGGAGAGGATTTTATTGCCTGACTGATATCGGCAACCAGCTGTTCATCAGGTGCTTTGCCTAAAAGAAGACCGACGGTATCCCGCGCTACGGAAAAACCGGCATAAAGAATCATAAGGGAAACCGCCATGCCTACGATGCCGTCAATAGCGAACGGAAGAATATGGAGACCGTCAACGACAGCCGATAGAATAACCGCTCCGGTAGCAATACAGTCATTCAGACTATCGGTTGCGGTGGCGGAGATAACCGCGGAATGAATTTTTTTACCAAAATAGCGGTTGTAGCCGTACATAAACAGCTTTACCGGAATAGAAAAAGCTAAAAAACCTATACTGAGCCAGCTGATTGAGGCAGCATCCGTGCTGGGAGTCAACATTTTTTCCGCGGAGCTTTTAAAAAGTTCCACGCCCACCAACATAATAATGAACGATACGATTAAGGCAGAAATATATTCAAACCGTCCATGCCCGAAAGGATGATCTCGATCGGGCTTTTTGCTGCTTAATTTGATTCCGATAATGGAAATAAGAGTAGAGCCTAAATCGGAAAGATTGTTGAAAGCATCAGAGATAACCGCGATACTGTTGATTACAAGGCCGATAATCAGTTTTAATGCAAACAGAAAGAGATTGCATATAATACCCAAAATACCGCTGAGTATTCCATAGCGCTGGCGTACGATGTTATCCTGGATATTTTCGTAATCCTTTACAAAGGCTTTCAGTAAAAGTTTGAACATAAAAGATCTCCTTTTTGAGACAAAGTGTATATAAGGATTTATTGTTGAAAGATAAAAGCAAACATATTATAGCATAAAAATAAAATTGCGGTATTGAAATATTTCAGTTTTTCATAGGAACATTTTTCATAGAATTTTTAAAGGTATGATTGACATACGTGATAAGGAGTGATACGATAAAGAAGAAGTGTCGACAAAGTCAACACTCTCTTGGTCGGGAATGCCGCTTGCTCGAAAATCGTTGATTTTTGACGCTCTATCCTTGCATGCACTTCGGTGCCCTTGAAAAATCATTTATCAAGCGGTTTTTTGCTTATTTTTCCTATCTGTCGCCGGAAAAACAAATGCGGCGTTGCCGCCGCAAAAAATCAAAATTGACGTTTGTCTACAGGCTGAAGCGTACTCATTTTTTGAGCGCGCTGTTACGGATTATTTGCATTCGGTGCAGATGTAGGGCGGAACGTTTCTTTCGTTAATTACTGATTCGTAAAGGCGCCAACCGCCTGCAAGATTATAGCAATCATATCCGCTGCCTGACAAAATTCGGCAGGCGATATAGGAACGGAGACCCGAATGACAATGAACATAGACAGGCTTGTTTTTGGGAAGTAAGTGTAAGTTTTCCCGAAGCGAATCCAGAGGAATATGGATAAAGCCGTTGATAGACCCTCTTTGCCTTTCGGTAGCGGTTCGGGTATCCAGCAATGTCACGCTTCCGTCACGAGGAAGATTTTCTACATCGTGCCAGAAGAATTGTTTGACTTTTCCTGAAATCACATTTTCCGCAATAAACCCTATCATATTAACGGGATCTTTGGCGGAACCGAAAGGCGGCGCATAGCATAGTTCAAGATCAGCCAAGTCTGTTACTTTGGCACCAAACCGAATGGCGGTTGCAAGTACATCCATTCGTTTATCCACACCGTCAAAGCCCACAATTTGGGCGCCGATTATCTTATGCGTTTTTTTCTCCCACAGAACCTTGATTGACATCATGGAAGCGCCGGGATAGTAAGACGCGTGAGAGGCGGAATACGTATAGGTTTTATCGTAATCAATATCTGCCGCTTGGGCGCTTTTTTCATTCAGTCCCGTTGTTGCCACGGTCATATCAAATATTTTCAGTACGGCGGAACCCTGTGTTCCTTTATATTCCGAGGCAATTCCGCAGATATTGTCGGCGGCAATTCTGCCTTGCTTGTTGGCCGGACCGGCAAGGGGAATGAAGGAAGGTTCCCGGGTAATATAATTTTTTACTTGAACCGCGTCACCTACTGCGTATATATCCGCGTCGTTTGTCTGCATATGACAGTTTACCTCAATACTGCCACGGGCATTTACGCTGATACCCGCTTTTTTTGCAAGATCGGTTTCGGGACGAACGCCCACGGACATAATCAGCATATCGGTTTCTATCCTGCCGTTTTGAAGGAATACGGAAAGACCGGAATCGGTTTCCTCGATGGCTTCAACGCCGTTGCTGAGCTCAAGACGGATCCCGTTATCTTTGATATAACGATGTACATCAGCGGCCATATCAAAATCAAGAGGCGCGATCAAATGATCGGCAAGTTCAACAATTGTTACCTCAAGCCCCGCGTTTTTTAAATTTTCCGCCATTTCAACGCCGATATATCCGCCGCCTACCACAATAGCGGAGCGCGGATGATAGGTTTGAATGTAACTCTTTATTTTCATTGTATCGGGAATATTGCGAAGAGTAAATACTTTACCGCTTTCCATGCCTCTTATGTTTGGGCGAATGGGCGCGGCACCGGGGGAAAGAACTAATTTGTCATAACTTTCTTCGTAGACGGCGCCGTCGCGAAGATCTTTAACGGTTACTGTTTTTCGTTTCACATCAATGGAAATTGCTTCATTCATTATACGGACATCGATATTGAATCGGGCTTTGAAGCTCGCGGGGGTTTGCAGGGTAAGATTTTCTTTTTTTGTGATTTCGCCGCCGATATAATACGGAAGGCCACAATTGGCGAAGGAGATATGTTCTCCTCGCTCAAGAATAATAATCTGAGCATTTTCATCAAGTCTGCGCAGTCTCGCCGCGCAGGAAGCACCGCCGGCAACGCCGCCGATAATTATTGTTTTCATATAGTTTACCTCTTTTCTGAAAGGAGCGGATGGTATGGCATCCACAATATTTGAAACTGCATTTGAAGAAAATTTTCCATTTTGGAAAGATATCAGTAGGAAAGAGCAGGAATATATCTGCAATCATTCCGCGGCGCGTACCTATCTTAAGGGAACCAATATACATGACGGTTCCGAGTGTTCGGGCGTGTTCCTTATTCGCTCGGGAACGCTGCGTGTTTATATTGTTTCTGAGGAAGGCAAGGATATCACGCTTTATCGTTTGTATAAGGGAGATATGTGTATGCTTTCGGCGTCCTGCGTATTGCAAACGGTAACTTTTGATGTGTTTATCGATGCGGAAGAGGACAGCGAGTGTTATATTATCAGCGGCGCCGCGTTTGCCTCTGTTTCAGAGAAAAATCCCAAAATCAAGATTTTTGCGCTGGAAACGGCAATCAGCCGCTTTTCCGACGTCATGTGGATTATGCAGCAGATTCTTTTTATGAGCATGGATAAGCGCTTGGCTATTTTTCTGTTGGATGAATCTGCTCGTCTCGGTTCCGACACCATAACGCTGACTCACGAGCAAATCGCCAAGTATATGGGATCTGCTCGTGAGGTTGTTTCCCGTATGCTTAAATATTTTGCAAACGAGGGACTTGTCGAGCCTTCACGTAAGGGTGTTAAAATTTTGGATAAAACACACCTTCGTGAGTTAGCCTTCTAACATGGCAAGAATTTGAAATTTGGGTTTTACGCCTACAGATTGGTTAATGATTTTACCGTTTTTGAGCACTACAAGCGTGGGAATGCTCATTACGCCAAATTGACTTGCCAGCTCCGGTTCATTGTCTACATTGATTTTGCCCACAACAATATCGCTGCGTTCCTGCGCGATTTCATCCACGATAGGAGATACCATACGGCAAGGACCGCACCAATCGGCATAAAAATCAAGAAGAATGGCCTTATTGCTGCTTTTCAGCTGTTGAAAATTGTTTTTATTTACACTAAGTACTGACATAAAATATCACTCCTTTTTTATTTGTGTCTTTATTATACCCAACTTTATCTATTATTTCTGTGATAAAGTCACAAATTATAAAAAAAGAAAAGACGGTATATCGACTGTGAAAAAACCTAAAAATCCATTATTTTGAAGCGTTCTCGCTTTTTCACGGGAAAATAACTGATAGGCAAAAAAATTTTATTCAGAGATTCGTGAGGAGTATTGGGTAACATTAGCGAGGATAGAGCGTAATCCGAATTTCTTTGTTTTTGAGCCAATGACATTTCTAATAAAGAATATATTGACTTTTATAATGGGCGGCAGAGCCTTTTTATTGCGTTGTTTTGCAATATAATTATTTTCAAACGATAAAGAATTCTAAAATCAGGTGGAATATTCCCCGATTTTTAATGTTTTTGAAGCAACTTAAAATACAAAAACGGTTGCCGTAAGCAGCTGTGCTTAAACAATTAAGGGCGGAAAACGCTTTACGCCTTTCCGCCCGTTTATAATTTATGATCTTTGAAAGTTTTTATACAATGGAATCCAAAAAGAAATTTCCGGATTCGGTGCAGATATACCAATCACTTCCGATTTTTACTATAATGAAATCCATATCCTGTGTATCTTCATCATCGGAACCTTTCAAGGTTACTTCCGCTTCAACCTGATAGGCTTTGGTTACGGATTTTTTAGCAATATCAAAATTATCTTTCAAATTATCACGGAGGGTCGTTAATTTCTTTTCAGAAAGATCCTTTTTATCGGTAATTTTATAGCGTGCTTTTACGTTCTTTCCGTACTCATCTTCCAAAGAGTCGGCTATAAGATCATAACCGTCTTCAAATTCATCGATCATATCATTTACATCGGTATTATATTCTTCGTCTAAATAGTCCCAATACTCTTTGGGGGCAAGTTTTTCAAGTTTATCGGCCTTGCCGTAAACCAGAACATCCATATAATTATCAATTGCTTTTTTATAATTGTTTCCTGCAACGGAAACAATGATAATAATGAATAGAATGACTACTGCGGCCGCTCCCGCGATGATGCCATATAGCATCGGTTTTGTGATTTTCTTCTCCGGAGCAATGGGAGTCTGTGCCGACTGCGGATCACCGGATTGCGGTTGTTCCTGTACCGGCTGCTGTTCCTGTGTCGGCTGTTGGTTCTGCTCTTGAACAAATTCCTTACCGCATGAAGCGCATTTAACGGCACCCTCGGGAATGGGTGTACCGCAATTGGTGCAAAAAGAATCCATAAAAATGACCTCCAATATTTTTATTAATAAAAGATTAACATTTTTGCAGGGCTTTGTCAAGAAAATATGACAAAAAATATGCATATTACTTCAATAATTTGTCATTACATATCTTTATTGATAAGCCCTCCGAGTTCTACGGAAGAAGCACCGTATTTATCCCGTATTTTCTCTATAGCATCTTCTAAACGCTGCTGCTTTTTATGCTGCTGCTCATTGCTTTGAAAAAAACTTAGCTGTATATGCTCGTCGGTATCCTTTATTAAATGGGTTCCCGTAATGGAAATCATCCGTATAGGCTTATTATTTAGCTGTCGGATCAGCAGCAGTGCGGCTTCCGTGATTTCAGAAAAAAGATTTGTGGAAAATTCCAGGGGCATTTGCTTGGTGGCAAAAGTAAAATCATTGTATTTAAGTCCGGCGCAAAGCGTGGTACATTTTATGTGCGCTTTGCGCATTCTGGCGGCAAGCTCGCGGGCAACGGTCATTGTGCCGTATTTAATATCTTCTTCGCTGCGAAGATCATACTTAAAGGTCAGACTGTTGCTGATAGATTTTTGTTCATATTCGGTATAAATATTTTCTACGGGCTCATTATCTAAGCCGCAGGCATAATCAAAAAGCAGTCCGCCGTTTTTTCCCAAAT
This sequence comes from uncultured Selenomonadales bacterium, assembly GCA_905200615.1. Taxonomy (GTDB): domain Bacteria; phylum Bacillota; class Clostridia; order Christensenellales; family QALW01; genus UMGS1322. The sequence continues at coordinate 45,448 of CAJKLB010000014.1, forward strand.
GCTTTATCAGTGTATTGCGGTTAGAAAGAGCAAGATCACCAATGGTAAAAATATATAGCTTTTTCAAAGCCTCCGCAGTATTTTTTCCTGCGTAGAGCAGAGCGGATACCGGCATAGGGTATACGAGAGTTCTAAAATTTTCACGGGTGATTATGGTAGTTGCGTCCGGCTTTTTATAGTCGCTTGCCAATTTTGCCATCGATTTATTAAAAGACACGCCTACCGAGCAAGTGATGCCCAACTCTTTTTTAAAACGCCGTCGGATCTCATCGGCAATTTTTTCACCGCTGCCGAACAACAGCCGGCTGGCAGTGACATCTAACCAGGATTCGTCAATTCCAAAGGGTTCTACCATATCGGTATATTCTTTATAAATGTCGTTTGCTTTTTTGGAGAACTCACTGTATATTTCCCGATGTGGCGCTACGAGAACCAAAGAGGGACACTTGCGCTTAGCTGCGTAAATCGTTTCCGCCGTTTGCACGCCTGCCTGTTTCGCTTTTTCATTTTTTGCCAGAATAATACCGTGCCGATTTTCAGGATTGCCGCATACGGCCATCGGAAGTTCTTTTAAAGAAGGGTTTAGTACCGTTTCTACCGAGGCATAAAAAGAATTGCAATCACAATGCAGAATGACTCGATCCATTTATCGATAACAAGCTATAATTCTGCCGAAAAACAGTTTGTGCAAGTCATCGGAGGGATAGGCGCGTTTCAGAATGTCTTCGGGCAACTGTTCTTTTATAAGATCGGCGGAATATACGATCTTACATTCGTAATAAATATCACAGCCTTCGATTACCGGGGTAGCAAGCTGTTTCGCGTTTTTTAATTTTAGACCGGCTGCCGCTAATTTATCAATATCTCTGCCGGAGCGGCTGCCGCAGATTTTTAGCGCTTCATCAAGCTGTCCTTTGGTGGGAACGCTTACGGTGAATTCATCGGTATGCTTTAAAAGTTCAAAAGTATAGCGGCTGGGACGTATTGGCGCAATAAAAATTTCTTCGCCCCAATATTGGCTTAAAGAACCCCAACCAATCGTCATGGTATTTACCCGATCACCGTCTTTTACAGTAAAAAATACCCCTTTTCCCGAAAGCTGTTCCAAGGTTTGTTGTGAAAATTCACCGAATTGATACATGGCAGTTTCCTCCCTAAATAATAAAATGCATATACTATTATAA
>CAJKLB010000015.1 GCA_905200615.1 uncultured Selenomonadales bacterium
TTGCAAAAAGCTAAATGAAACGTATTAAAAATATGATTATATTTTATGACACATAAATGGAAAAAATAAAGTTTGTAAAGTCATATTTTTCATTAAACTAATAAAAAATATGCTATATCACCGAAACCTATAAACAAAAAGTTTTGAATGCAGAAATTCTGCATATTTTTATTTTATATTGATTTTATTTCATATCCTATTAGGATATATAATTCATTTGAGGTATCCTTATGAAAAGTGTATGTTTTACCGGGCACAGACCATCAAAGCTGATTTTCGGATATAATGAAGAAAGCAGTACATTTAAAGCCTTTGACCGTATACTGCGGCAGACTATCGTTGATTTATGCTATAGCGGCTATAGGAGATTTTATACCGGCATGGCGGAAGGAACCGATATTTGGGCTGCTGAAATCGTAGTAGGGCTGCTGAACAGTTTTTATTATCTGGAACTGTACGCTGTACTCCCGTATCCCGGACACACAAATAAAATGAGTAAAGATTTTAAAAATCGGTATGATCACATATTAAAGTTCGCAAAAAAGACCATCTGCGTCTCTGATAAATACTCAGAAGATTGTTTTAAGCGGCGGAATTATTACATGGTAAATCACTGTGAAAAGATGATTGCCGTTTATGACCCGAACCAATGGCGTTCCGGAACCGGGCAAACGGTACGATACGCTGAAAGGAAAGGAAAAGATATCATCTTTATTAACCCAAACCATTTACCGGCGTACGACTGATTCCTTAAAAAATAAATGGGCATACCGATTCCATACGGTATGCCCATAGTTCTTTAACAATCCTATAAAAGCTCCTCAAAAGAATAAATATACTGATTGGTATAGTGCAAAAATTCTTCTTTTCCCGCTAAAGAAGACGCGTCGAATACGCCTATTGTTTGCAGCCCGGCTTTTTTTGCCGCAGTAATCGCCGGCAGATTATCATCAAAAAATAAAATTTGTTCCCTGCGGCACTGCAATTTTTCGGCAACTTCAAAGTAAATTCGCTCCTCCGATTTTGCAAGCCCGAAATCATCGGTAGACCAAACATTTTCAAACCAATCAAATACACCGTTTCTCTTTAGACAAATATCCGTTAGCTTATGAGGACTTGCCGTTAAAACATTTAACCTTGCTCCCTGTTTCTTCAAATGCAAAAGATATTCCCTTACATAAGGCTTGAGAAGAATATTGTTGGCATATTCATTTTCCGCATAAGCATCCATTTGCGCAAGAATTTCTTCAACGCTCTTATCTTTTACACCCATACTTATAAAATATTCCGCCGTCTTCCTGTCCCCTAAAGGTGTGATTTTCTGAATGATATCCGGCGGATATTCTATTTTTTCCTGTTCCAATATCAAAAGCATCTTCTGTGACCACTGACGCATGGAATCAATTAACGTACCGTCAAGATCAAACAGATAAATAAACTGCATCGGTATTTCCTTTCTTTCCTCTATTGTTTCGCGTTTGCCAACATCAATTTAATTCGGTTTTCCTGATTCACCCTTGTAGCCCCGGGGTCATAATCCACGGCAACAATATTGATATCCGGATTTTTATCTTTCAGCGGTTTCATCATTCCTTTGCCGCAAATATGGTTTGGAAGACAGCCAAAGGGCTGCGCGCATACAATATTTTTTACTCCGCTATGGTAAAGTTCCAGCATCTCTGCCGGCAGAAGCCAGCCCTCACCCATCTTGGTTCCTTTCCCGATATATTGTTCGCCTACCAAGTTTACCAAATCGGTAAAACGTGTGGGCGGCGTAAAAGTTCCCTCCTCCTCAACCAGCCGGCAGATTGCCTCCTGCCGTGCAGTAAGCAAAGAATATGCCAAACGGCTCAGCGGATATAACAATTTTTTCATACCGTAAAGTTTAAAATCCTCCAGATTATTATACAGACAATACAGCATAAAATCCAACAGGCCCGGTGTTACCGGTTCAGCACCTTCTTGAATCAAAAACTTCTCCAAATTATTATTTCCCAGCGGAGAATACTTTACATAAATCTCTCCTACAATCCCCACCTTTACTTTGTTTGTTTTTTTTCTTTCAACAGCGGCAAATCGAGAAATGATCCGTTTACAGGTTGCTTTCACTTTTCGAAAAGATACGCCGTCCGCCTTCATACTTTGTGCCAGCTCGGCGGTTATGGTATCCGCCAGCTGTTGACTCTCTCCCTTGTTCACCTCGTAAGGCCGGCATTGATTGACCAGACACAGCAAAAGGTCCGCATAAATCAAAGCATACAGCATACGATGCAAAATAGGCAGTGTTAACTGAAAGCCGGGATGTTTTTCAATGCCTGCCAAGCTAAAGGAAATAACCGGCACATAAGAAAAGCCTGCCTTTTCCAATGCCTTACGCAGCAACGGAATATAGTTGGAAGCTCTGCATCCTCCTCCGGTTTGAAACAATACCAACGCCACCTTATGCGGATCATATTTTCCGCTTTGCAGCGCGGAAATAAACTGACCGATGACTAAAAGTGCCGGATAGCAGGTATCATTATGCACATATTTTAACCCTGTTTCGGTAATCATGGAACCTTGCGTTTCCAAAAGCTCGGTATGATAGCCGTAATTGTTCATCACCTGTAAAATCAGCTTAAAATGCATCGGAAGCATATTGGGTACCAATATCGTATAATTTTCTTTCATTTCCTTAGTAAAGGGTATGTATCCCATGGGAAGATTCCTCCTTTCCCTCCAGCGCGCCCAACAGACTGCGCAAGCGTATTTTTACCGCGCCTAAGTTGGTAATCTCATCAATTTTTAACTGTGTATATAATTTTCCGTTCTTTTCCAAAATGGCTCGTACCTCATCGGAAGTAATGGCATCAATTCCGCAGCCGAAAGATACCAGCTGTACCAGCTGTACATCTTCATTTTCCACCGCGAACCGCGCCGCGCGGTAAAGTCTTGCATGATACGTCCATTGATTCAGTACTTCCGGTTTTTGCACCGGTGCAAGGTCGCAAATGCTGTCTTCGCTGACTACCACAAAACCTAAAGAACCGGCTAACTGATCAATTCCGTGGCCGATTTCCGGATCAATATGATACGGACGTCCGGCTAACACCATAACGCGCATACCGTTTTCTCTGGCAAACGCCAAGGCTTTTTTTCCTTCCCGTTTTACTGTATCCATATACTCTTGATAGGCGGCAAACCCCTCCCGTACAGCCGTCTTAATCTGCGCGCGAGTTACCGAAAAATGCGGAATTAAACAGGCAAACAGTTCTTTTGCCAGTTCATGCCGGTTATTAAGATTCAAATACGGGTCAAGAAAAATCACCCTTTTTAGTTCTTCCACATTTCCTGCCAAAAGATCAGAATAATAAGCCACTACCGGACAATTATAAAAGTTATCCGATGCTTTTTCATCAATATTATACGTCAGCCGAGGATAGAAAACAGCCTGAACATTTTTTTCTATCAGCTCAATGATATGTCCGTGCATAATTTTTGCGGGATAACAAGCCGTATCCGACGGAATAGAAAATTGTCCCTTTTCATAGGTGTGCCGGGTAGAAGGCTCTGATATAACCGTTTGAAATCCTAACGAGGAAAAAATGCCGTGCCATAACGGCAGCAGTTCATACATTCCCAATGCCATAGGCAAGCCTATTACCCCTCGGGAACCGGTTCCTTGAGCAAGGGAATATAACAGCCGTCGTTTTGTTTCATATAGATTAGGCAATTTTTGCGTCTCTTTCTGCAAGCCCGCTCCTTTTTCGCATTTGTTTCCGGAGATGAATTTTTTTCCGTTTGAAAAGCTGTTTACGGTTAAACGGCATTGATTGGTACATCCATGACAAACCGCTGAAAAAGCGTTATGAAAAAACGCCTTTAACTCTTCCGGGCTGATCAGGGAAGATTTCTTTGTCTTTTTGCTGTACAACGCGGCACCATAGGCTCCCATCAAGCCTGAAATATCCGGGCGAACCACATCACGTCCCAGTTCACGTTCAAAAGCTCGAAGCACCCCGTCATTATAAAACGTACCGCCCTGAACCACAACATTTTTTCCAAGCTCATCTGAACTGCCCGCACGAATCACCTTATACACCGCATTTTTTACAACGCTGATGGAAAGTCCCGCGGAAATATCCTCCACGGAAGCGCCGTCCTTCTGCGCCTGCTTAACGGACGAATTCATAAAAACGGTACAGCGGCTGCCCAGATCCGCCGGAGCCGCGGCGAACAGCCCTTTTTGGGCAAACTCTTCTGTAGAGCAACCCAATGCCCGGGCGAAAGTATCCAAAAAAGAACCGCAGCCGGAAGAACAAGCTTCATTGAGCATAATACTGTCAATGGCGCCGTTCCGAATACGAAAACATTTGATATCCTGTCCGCCGATATCCAATATAAAATCCACATCCGGCATAAAATACTTTGCCGCGGTAAAATGCGCCACCGTTTCCACAAGGCCGAAATCCACACCGAAACCATTTTGGATTAATTCTTCCCCATAGCCGGTAACGGCACTGCCGCAAATTTTAATTTTATCCGCGCATAACGCATAAATCTCCGTCAACTGCTGCCTTACTACTTCTACGGGATTTCCTCTGTTGGACGCATAATAGGAATAAAGCAAACTGTTATCTTCCGCAATCAGTGCCAGTTTGGTGGTCGTACTCCCACAGTCTATCCCCAAATACGCGTTTCCCGAATAGGTATGTAAATCTTTTTTTTCTACCTTAGCCCGCGCGTGCCGCGCAGCAAAAGTTTGATATTCTTCCTGCGAAGCAAACAACGGTTCCAGCCGATGCGCTGCCGACTCATTTTTTGCCGAGGCCACTTTTTCTATCAATTCCTCTAAAGTAAAGGTTTGCCCGCTTGTGGCGGCGTACATTGCCGCGCCGATTCCCACGGAAAAACGGCCGTATTCGGGAAAAACAGCATGCGTATCATCAAGCTGAAGCGTTTCTTGGAAGCGTTTGCGCAATCCCTTGCAATAATACAGGGGACCTCCTAAAAAGAGTACCTTTCCGGTAATTCTGCGTCCCTGAGCAAGTCCCGTAATCGTTTGGTTGACCACCGCCTGATAGATACTGGCGGCAATATCTTCTTTTTTTGCCCCTTGATTCAAAAGCGGCTGGATATCACTTTTGGCGAATACGCCGCATCTGGCCGCAATAGGATAAATACGGCTGCACGAAAGGCTTAACGCGTCAAGCTCTTCCACCGTAACATCAAGCAACGTGGCCATCTGGTCGATAAAAGCCCCGGTCCCCCCCGCGCAGCTGCCGTTCATACGTTCATCAATACCGGAATCAAAAAAGATAATTTTAGCATCTTCACCGCCAAGCTCAATCACACAAGCGGTATCTCCGTCAAGCCTTTTTACCGCCTCACTGGTGGCAAATACCTCCTGAACAAAAGGTATGTCCGCTCCCTGAGCAAGTCCCATTCCCGCGGATCCGGAAATCGCCGCCTGTATTTTCACCTCTAAAATTTCAGGCACCTCACGCCCCATAGTACGCAAAAGTTCCTCTGTTTTTTTCTTTACCTGTGAAAAATGACGTTCATAGCGTTCAAACAGAATCGTTTCATCTTTGCGCAGCACAAGCTTAGCCGTAGTTGAACCGATATCAATACCCAGTGTATAGTTCATGAAAATATAGTTCCTTTTTATAATGAAATTTTCCGCTGCAGTAACAAATATTGCAGTCGGAAATATAATTCTATGTTTTTACTATTCGCTTGATATAGTATTAAAAGCTCTATCCTATAGTCATATTGCTGTTTTTTAAAAAGCACTAAAAAAGATTTACTGAATTGTATTCTTCGTTATTTTACTCCCAATCACTGCTTAATGTCAACAAAATAGCACAGAAAAACAACAAAATTCATCAATATTTCATCTGTAATGCCTTATGTTCAAAAAAAACAATGATCCGAATTCTTTTCATTATATGCTTATTTCCCACAAGATAATACCTGAAAGAATCTTGACACCGTAATATAAAGATGCTATGCTATTTTTAAATTCACACGGCAAAGACAATAAGAAAGGAAAATCTATGAGTACTTTACATATTGTAAACGGGGGCTGCACGCTGGCCTATTTTAAAAAAGAAAATCCGGAGCTTACCGCTATCGCCTTTGAAGAAGCCATGTGTGCAGGTGACGCGGCACTGCCGATTTTAGGAAAGGAATTTATCTGCCGGCGTTGCATTTCTCTTCACACATCAGAAGACGAATATCTGCAAAAGATTGTGCTTCCGCTGCAAAAAATAAAAGATTATACCCATATCGTTTTATGGTTTGATGAAGACATGTTCTGCCAGATCAACCTTTTAACATTACTGGCTTATTTACAGCAGGAGAATATCCCGCTTCCGCAAAGTTATCATGTCATAGATAACAGTTATCACACAAAATATGAAGAGGTGCTCATGCAAGCAAATTATCTGTATTTATTTGAACAGGTAGTGATGAAAAAACAAGATATGTCTCTTGACGGCCTGCTGGGCAAAGGCATTGCTCGTTATTTGGCTCTAAACCGAGAGGAGAATGAATTAACTTCTTATATCAAAGCTCACCCGCAAACCGAAAGGAATCTGCTTATGCAAGAAATGCTTAACCGATTTTCCTGCTATGGTCTGGGCGATATACAGTACTTAGCACTGATTGACCGTGTGCGGCAGGAACAACTGTAAAAGAGCAACATCTGTCTGAAAATAATAAATACTTGTCTTGAAGTAAAAAAATTTTTGTTTTATCATAGTAACCGAAAAAAGAAAGGGGACTTTGAATATGATTGAAAAACTGGGCGTTCAGCTATATACCGTACGCGATCACATGAATACCGTACAGGAGGTACGCGAGACCTTTAAAAAGCTTAAGGATATGGGATATGATCAAGCGCAAACGGCAGGCACAAAAATATCCTATGAAGATTTCGGACGTATTGCGCAAGAGGAAGGTCTGGAAATCGTGGGCACGCATGATTCCTGGGATAGACTGTTGAATGATTTTGACGAGGCGCTGCGTGTTCATGAGTTACTGCATACCGATCTCATGGGAATCGGAGGAATCGGCATGCTTGACGTACCCCAAATTGAAGATTTCATAAAAAACGCCAATAGGATAGGGCAAAAAGCGGCACAGCACGGAAAAAAATTTACCTTTCATCATCACAGTCATGAATTCATAAAGCGCAGCAACGGAAAGACCATGATGGATATGCTGGTGGATGGGTTCGATAAAAATAACGTATCGTTCGTGTTAGATACCTATTGGATCCAAAACGGCGGCGGAGACGTACGCCACTGGATTGATATTCTTGCCGGCAGAATTGATATTCTGCACCTGAAAGATATGAAAAAAGATGCGGCAGAAAGCGATTGGCAAAAGACCACTTATTGTGAAATCGGAAACGGAAACATGTGGTGGGAAGGCATTATGGAATCCGCCGAAAAAGCAGGGGTAAAATATTACGTAGTAGAACAGGATCAAACCCCGGGGGATCCCTTTGAAAGTCTGAAGATGAGTTCGGAATTTATCCGCAAACATTTTATGAAATAACAATTTTTCATATCATAACAATTTTCATCCGTTAGAAAACGGCCGAAAGGAACTTCTCCTTTCGGTTTTTCTTTATGTTCCGGGAATATTTTTATCCGTAAAGGAACTTCTTTAATGAGTAAAAAAGCTTGCCGTTACCTCTGCTCCTCCTTGGGCGTTATTGGCAACCGTAATATCGCCCCCATGTCTGCGGCACAGCACTTTACAGATATTCAGTCCCAGCCCCATATGACCCGCTTGCTTTTTTTCAGAGCTGTAAAACGGCTCCGTTGCTTTTTTTAAAGCTTCGGATGAAAAACCCGGGCCGTCATCGGAAACAGAAAGCAACAATAAATTTTCGGATAAAAAAATGTGAATTTCCACACGGCTTTGCGCGAAACGACGCGCGTTGGAAAGCAAATTTTCATAAACCAGCGAAACCGTTTCCGTATCCAGAAGCAGCGTTTTATCCGCAAAATCAGCCGTAAATACACATTTTTCGCCCAATAAAATCTCCGCAGTATCTCTCAGGCCGGATACAAGCTGCGAAAATACAACCGTTGTCCGTCGAATCGGAATATCTTCCAGCCGCTGCAAACTGCTCATGGCTTCCGCATAATTTTCAAGCCGTATAATATTGGTATTGATAATTTCCAGTTCCCCGATAAGTTCCTGACTGCTGCATGTTCCCTCTTCTACAGAAGTTTTCAGCATTTCCGTGCGTCCCTTTAAAACAGTAAGCGGCGTGCGCAGATCATGAGAAAACGCGGCATTCAAGCGTTTCCGCTCCTCCACTTGCCGCCACATCTGCGAATAGTTGCTCTCCAAAGCTGCCCGCATATTTTCAAAAGCGGAACAAAGCCGTCCCATCTCATCTCTGCTGGTATAGACCAGTTTAAAATTCAAATCATTTTCGGCTACCTTCGTATAAGCCTGTGTAAGTAAAGTGAAGGGCTTTTTCAGTTTTGTGTTATAAAACACAATTGCGCAAACCACCGTGCCCAAACCATAGGCAACGGGAATCATCGCCAAAGCAAAGGCTTCCCAAAATCCGTAAACAAATTTATCTCTGGCCGAGTACAGAGGAGAAAGTTCAAAAAATTCTACTTGTCCGTCTTCCCCTAATTTTGTGGTAAGCTTAGCCTCAGAATAAGAATAGGAAAACTGATCCGTAATATTCCCCAAAGAATCCCGCAGAATAAAGCTGGCCTGATCATTTCCGTATACCGTATCAGCGGAACCGCCTTCGGGAAGAGCATATCTCACAGAAAGAGTTGCATATTTCCATTCAATATTACTTCGTATCATATCCGCGGTGAGCCGCAGTGAATACGCTACCGCGGTAGCACAAAGCATAGCAATGACAAAATACAGAGCAAACGCGGTTCTAAAAGAGAGATCACGCAAATTCTTTATTTTTCCCATCGATAACCGCACCCCCATACGGTTTCAATATAAGGTTTGGCGCCAATGGCAGCAAATTTGGCACGAATACGACGAATATGCTCAGTAACTACGGTATTATCTCCTTCGCCGTCAAGACTCCAGACTTTTTCATAGATCTGTTCCCGATCAAAGATCTGACCCGGATGCTGAGATAAAAATTCAATAATCGCGAATTCTTTTTTCACAAAGCCGATATCCCTGCCCTGATAACAAACCACGTGTTCGGTATAGTTAATTACAAGATCGTTATCAAAACGGATCTCCGCTCTTTGCGCCTTTCTCTGTTCCCGCCGCAGATGCGCGTCTACCCGAGCGCCCAGCACACTTAAGGAAAAGGGTTTTACAACGTAATCATCCCCGCCGGCGGCAAATCCTTGAAGCTTATCGCTTTCCTCTATCCTTGCCGTGAGAAAAATAATGGGACAGGAAACAAAATCACGGATTTTCTTACACACGCTAAGGCCGTCCATACCGGGCATATTGATATCCAGTAAAATGATATCCGGCTTTTTTTCCGCCTTTTTTAACGCCACCTCGCCGCTGTCGGCAGTAAGCACATCATAACCTTTTTTTACAAAATACCGTTCCAGCATATCTGCGATGTCTTTTTCATCATCACATATCAAAATCCGCATGGCAGCCTCCTTAAAAAATTATTGACGTGAAACAAAAGAAATGGAAACGGCACGGCTGTGCTTGATAGGTTTCCATTGAATTTTGGCAAACAAAGCGTATACAGCCACAGGGACATAGGTCATCATAAACAGCGGAAAGGTAAAAAGATAACCTATTTTCTTTTTCGGTGCGGCATAAATTTTCTTCCATTGCGTAAACATCGTCAACGCTCCAATAGCAAACATGGAAAAATAACTGCTAAAGAAAGAGAACAATAAAATCAGCAAAAATCCGTGATTTCCATAGCACAGCGCACCAATAATAAAATTGATAAACATTACCGCCGCGGAAGCACCATAGCCGGGCAAAGAGATGGAGCTCATTTCAAAGCAAGCAAATCGATTCCCTTGATTTTTAAAAATTCCGCGGCTCAGCCGGCGCCCGTATTTCAAATATACCTGAATACCGCCTTTGAGCCAGCGCGCACGCTGACGGAACGACTGTGCAAAAGAAGTAGGCTGTTCATCATAAAAAACGGCACTGTGGCAATAACCGATCTTTTGACCGTGAATGATCGTATAAGTAGTAAACTCAATATCCTCCGTTAAGAGAAAGAATTTCCACCCCTGCTGCCGCCTAAGCACATCGCGGCTAAAAAGAAAGCCCGTTCCCGAAACCGCGCAGCTGGTACCCAACAGCATTCTTGAGCGGTTCAAGTGAATGGATTCATGCAAAAACCAAAGAGCGTTTCCGCAGGAAATCCAGTTATCGCAAAAGTTTTTGGAGTTTCGATATCCGGTAACCACCTCATATCCGCTGCCGAAACAACGGTTCATTTGCGTTATATAATCCGGCGCCAGCAGGTTATCGGCATCAAAGACGAAAAAGCCGTCAAAACAATCCCAGCCGTAATCACGGTCTATCTGTTCCAATAAAAAATTTAACGCGTATCCCTTGCCAACCTGATCTTTATTTTCCCGTCGATAAACAACGGCGCCCCCTTTCTCCGCCGCTTCAAAGGTGCGGTCCGTACAGTTATCGGCGGCAACAAACACGCTTATAAATTCCTGAGGATAATCCTGCGCTCGAATCGAATCCAGCAGAGGCGGAAGCACCTCTTCTTCGTTTCTGGCGGCAATCAAAATTGCATACCGATGCTGTTTGACACTTTTAAAATTTTTTTCTTTTTTAAAAAACGGTATAAACAGATACGCCACCTGATACAAATAGCATACCGAAAGCAGCGCGCTCAGCACAATTCCCGTAATTTTGAGTATTTCCGTTATTCCCATGGAATATCCTCCCTTTTTTAAGATACACCATGAGTATAAAACGCAAATATCAATTTTTTATCAAGTCCCTATAAAATTTTAATTTACGCGGCAAAGAAGGCGCGCTGAATTTATAAAAAGTATAGCAAATTCCCGTAATTTTTGCAAACAAAGAAAATTCATCATTATATTGACATTTATATACGCGCAATTTATAATCATTTTATCCTTTGCACATTATTACATAGCACAGACCCTTTCCGACGATGAGAAAAAATTCTTTTATATTCTTAATGGAGGAAAACCACAGGATTTCACCATTTCTCAACTTTAACGTATATATAGCAAAAAATTTTAGTAACGCGCACTTTGCTAAATTAATGAGGAGAAAAACGCTCCAATAACCGGCATACGAGTTTTTCAGCACGAGATCTCGCATAATTTCGGGAATTCCCATACCGGCGAATCGAATGATTACAGCTTTGGGAATATAGTAACATGTAATCCATCATATCCTTGCATCTCAAGCAGTGGTTTTGACGAAGATGGCACATTTGACCAAAATACAAGCCGGTGTCCGCGATGCGCCCGTGAATTTAAATATGATATTCCTTAATGAAAGGATGGACAAAAAATGAAAAAGATCCGTATGATGGCTTTAGCCCTGAGCCTGATATTCTTTGCCGCAGGATGCCAAACAAAAGACGATACAGCCGCGGCCTTCCCCCCGGAGAAACAAATAGATACTGCACACGATTACATTGATACGAACCTGGAAATTGCCGCAGAGTATGCTGAAAAAGGGTTGGCGGCCTGCCGCAATCCGGCCGAATTTAAAAGCCTTGCTTCCCTGCAACAGGCGGTAAACGAGGCAAAGGCTTTGGCGGAAAATCAAAACACCATCGATTCCTGGTATCGCCTGGACCTGCTGAATTTTATCCCCGAGTTCTCATCCCTGCCCGAGGGCGTAATATTCGATCGGGTCACGATCCGGGAAGGATATGTAAATATCCGCTATATTCCCCAAACGGCGAATCCCGATATCTATTTCAGCGAAGGATTGAGCATTGATTGGGACCGATATTATAAAATATCAAATTTTACCGACGCGCAGCAAATGGCCCAGACGTTTGTCCGCTATATTGCAGGACAATCCGGCGCTTCTTACGAAGAGATTCAGCTCTACGGCCTGCCCGCCGCCAGGCGTGACATTCTGACCGAAGAGGGCGCCTATAAGGGTGTAAAATTTTATTTTGTAAAGGATAACTATTGCTTTACCGTCTATGTGCCGAGCTGGGTGAACGATTCCTTTTTGGAAAATGCCTGCGATATCCGGCCGTATCTTTTAGAAGAGAACTAATTAAAAAAAGCATACCGTTTCTTACACGCGGTATGCTTTTCTTTTCGCAAAATTTTATTAAAAACAAAAAAAGATATCGGCTCTATTCTAAAGCGCCGCTTCCAGCCGATAGATAGGCAGTCCCATTTCCGAAAACTTTTTTTCGTATTCGGTCATGATATTTTCCTCACTCCAAATACTATGATGTAAGTCCAACGACACGTTTTTTATTTTGTAGCCACAGCATGAAAACTGCTCAATAGAATATTCAAAAAAGCGCATATTATCGGTTTTTTGATAAATTTCAGCGTTTGGAGCCAAATATTGTCGGTAGCTCTGCAAAAAACGAGGATGGGTCAGCCGGTGTGAAGCATAGGTATACTTGGGATACGGGCACGAAAAATTAAGATAAAGCTTTTGAATGCTTTCCGGCGGCAAAAAGCAAGGCAGCAGCTCGGCGGCGCAGTTTAAAAAGCGCACATTTGTCAGCCCCAGCGCCAGCGCTTTTTTGCAGCCTTCCACAATGACGTTTTGGCTTACCTCCACCGCAAGGAAGCCCGTGTCCGGACGACGCGCGGCCATTTCACAAATAAAGCCTCCCTTACCGCATCCGATTTCCAGCTCCAACGGCCGGCTGCCGAACACAGTTTTTAAATCAATATATTCTTTATGCTCCAACGCTTTTTGAATATTCAATTCCGGCCGCTTCGGCTGCCACAAAATTGAAGCGCAAGAAGCGATTTGCGCGTCTAAATTTCTCTTTTTCCGCATCCTCATAAATACACCTGCTCTGTTTGATGATAAAAATTATATCAAAAAAGCCACGGCTTGGCAACGAAAAGCAAACAAAGAGAAGATACGGCATCATGGCATTACAATAGTTACAAAAATAAAAAAAAGCAGAAAACCGCTGCAAAAGAACGCTGACGGCAAAACAGCAAAGACAGATATCCTATGAAACAGCACAAACACCGCCGTTTAAGCAAGCCCTAACGGAACACGTACAGAAAAAAGTTGTAACACAGCTATTCGTTATATAACCAACCGTGTATATCGTCGGTTAAGCCGGGAGAATAAAATACGCTATCCCTTTCCTGATCCTTCTTATGGCGGAGAAAATGAATATCATACGCCTCCCATACTTTTTATTCCTTTCATAATAAAAAAAGCAACTTGCCCTTTACACAGCAAAAATCCGCTCTCTTTTCTGCATTTCCGCTGCTGCCAATATCTCGCCTTTGAATTTCAACGGAAATCTTCCGACTTTCATAATAGATCCTGAACAATCTTACAGAAAAGCACTTTTTAACAAGGATTTTCTTGAATCCCGTAAAAAAATATGATAGAATATTTTAATATGATATAAAAGCTGAGATTTTGTATTTTATAAAAAATTAACGGAGGGAAGAACAATGTTTAACGGAAAAATGAAAGCGGTAACTTTCAGCTATGACGACGCGGTAACACAAGATCAGCGGTTAATTGAGATTTTTAATAAATACGGACTGAAAGGTACTTTTAATCTGAACTCAGGTTTTTTGGGTACGGGCGGCAGTTTAGTACGGGAAGAAGTTACGGTAGCCCACGCAAAACCCAGAGCGTGCGAGGTTCGTAAGATATACGAAGGACATGAAGTTGCCTCTCATACGCTGACACATCCCTCTTTAAAAGAGCTGCCCGATGAAGAAATTATCCGGCAGGTGGAAGAGGATCGGCTTGCGCTTTCGGAAATCGTCGGATATGAAGTGAAAGGTATGGCGTATCCCAACGGCACGGCGCATATTGATGACCGAACCGTACGGCTTATTCGGGAACATACGGGTATTCACTATGCACGCACCACTACATCCACCGGAAATTTTGAGCTTCAAACAAATCTTTTAGAATTTAATCCTACCGTATATCATCATAATCATTGGAAAGAAATGTTTGAGCTGGCGGAGCAATTTCTCGCGCTTGAACCAAAAGAGCCCAAACTGTTTTATATATGGGGGCACGCTTATGAATTTGATATTCATAATGATTGGGCAAAAATGGAGGAATTTTGTCGCGTAATCAGCGGAAAAAAAGATATTTTTTACGGTACCAACAGTCAGGTACTGCTTGAAAAATAATTGATGATGTTTTGTATAAAAAAACAGAAACATTTGAGAGTGTCGATAAAGTCAACACTCTCTTGATGGGAGATGCCAATTGCCCGAAAATCATTGATTTTCGGGCTGGGCTCTATCCCCCTCAATACTACCCCCTATACGTTTGAAAAGCCACGTATCAAGCGTTTTTTCTCTTATAAAGAGTTTACCGCAAAAAAACAAAATGGGGCTGAATGCCGCAAAAAATCAATTTTCAGGTTTGTCTACAGTCTGAATATTTTATACTTGAAGTTCCCGCAGCGCATGAAAATATATCTTTAGTTGCTGTTTTTATTTCACCGGTAAGGATATATTCTTATTCAGGAAGATCGTTTGCGCGAAAAAATTTGGCGCAAACACTCTATTTTCTCCATCATCCGAATATCTGTGAATATTCACTGCCGTTTGTTAAAAAAGTCGATATAACTCTGCTTTAAAATGTCTATCAAAGCTTTTGATAAAAGACATTTCTTTCTAGGAGTCTATCGACTTTTTCACACATTAACCAAAAAGAATTCTTTCGGTTGTTTTCTGCAAAGCCTCGTGCAGAAAAACTGTCTGCCGAATGCATTCTTTATAATATAGGCTAATTTTCAACATCCTATCGAAACGTAAGCTTATGCTCTGCCCGCGGACAATAAAATTCCTTTCTGAGTGTTAACCAAATTTTTTCTATAATATTTTCTTTTATATTATACTTTTTTTGTATAATCCAAAGCTATCCATCCCGCGCCGGATTTCAGTTTTCCCCATTTTTCAGCTCCGGGGCCGTCCGCTTCCTCTTCAATGGTGTACACACCGTAATCCGTAATTTTTCCGGTTTTCGCTTGATCAGTACCCGGCCCGCTTCGAATATTCAACACGGAAACCGTTACCTTTACGAGGTATGGAAATTGCTGATTCTTTTCCGAATCCTTGCTCTGAACAAGAGAAAGGTATGTGATATCAACCGGACTGCATATGGCATGCGTATTCTGTTCATCCCGATCAATCACGGCTCTTGAGCCGGAAATACTCTTTACATACCAAGCCCGTGCACGCACCCAATCCGGAATAGCAGTACCGTCATAATATACCGCGTTTTCTTTCAGTCTCACCAAATCGCCCACATGAATTGCCGCCGTCAGAGGATCTTCTTTGCCGCGGCTCTGTTGCTGGAAGAAGAAAAAATACTGGAATATATTTATACTTATGACTACAGCGCTTTGCAAATCGCGCAAATTACCGATTCCGACGTCAATCTTGTAGCAATAAAAATCACGCATCTTCGTACCAAAGGGTATAGTATTTTACAGCAGGAAATCCGCGGAGATTTTTTAAAACATGAAAAAGGAGAACAGATATAAAAAATTTTTTCCTATCCGGCCTTTCCAATCTCAAATCGGCTTAGAGGCATTTGTTTTCTATTGCTTTTTACAAAAATCCACTGCCTGCAAATATTTTTTATCATGGTATTGCCATATCGACATTTTTTGATATAATAGTAAATGTAGTAAAAAACTCTTTTCAGATGTTTTTTCCGAAACATTCTTATTGATAAAGGAGTCCCGATGAAAAAACTGTTTATTGTATTTTTTTCACTGCTGACAGTATTGCTCTTTACCATGATTTTTGCAATAGCCGGTTTCAACACTTCTTCGGTATATTTTGAAAAGTCCAAAATATACCATATGCCCTCTACACAAATTATTTTTGAGCATGGTTTTTTTAATATTGTATATTTTAAGAATGATCAAATTTTAGATAAAACCTTGATTTTTTCCACTACCAACATGCAGGTTGACGTAGATGTAAACAATCAATCCATCTACTCCTGCGGATATGAGGACGATACACCTAACTTTATAAAATCTACCGGCACCGTATATCATATTGTAAAACTTCCCGAAGATTACAATGATTCTGCCGTTCGTATCAAAACGGTTCCTCTTTCTGAAAAAAATCCCTCCAATTTTCATCTGTCAATATACGGCGGCAGCTATTCCGCCTGTTTAGTTCAGCTTTTCTTATGGGCGCTGCCGATGATGCTTTCAGCGATTATTCTCTTATTCTGCGCCGTCATTCTGCTGATCGCCTATTTTAAATATTTAAGAAAAATGCCCAACATGAACAAAAGCGGCTTGGCAGCACTGATTTTGCTGGCGGTTTTTCTTTCCGTTTGGCTGTTAAATTTAGAATACGGATTGCAATTCTTTATCGGCAATCCCTATATTATCTATTTTATATCAGCTTTCAGCTTTCTTCTGTTGCCCATTCCTTTTTGTATTTTTCTGCACTCTTTATGCCAAAGCAAAATGAAAAAAGGCCTGCTTCTCTTTATATGGATTTTTATGGCAAACGCGCTGCTTAACTGGATTATTCAAATTTTTACCCCGTGGGATATGTTCTATTTAAAGCCTTTTACTTACGTGCTGATGTTTTTGAATTATTTGTATGCCGTTTTTATATGTCTGTACGAAAGAATCAAACAAAAGAACCGCATTATGAAAAAGTTTGCTGCTCCGCTTATCCTTCTGGGATTGATTGTTGCTTTCTATATTTTGATGCTTACAAACGGAGATCCCGATATCATTCCCTATCCTCTGACTTATATCCTTTTACTTTCATTTTTAATCTACGCGCACACTTTTATTCAAAACTATCGCGTTACAAACACCCGAATAGAAACCGCGCGTTATTATGAAGAGCTGGCGCAGGAAGATATTCTTTGCGGGGTAAAAAGCCGAAACGCCTATAAAGAAATGCTTCCGCAACTTGAAAAAGACGGTAAAAATCCCCGATATCATGTCGCTGTCAGCTTTGATATCGATAACCTAAAAAAGATAAATGAATCTTCGGGCGAGACTGCCGGAGACCTTGCCCTGTGTACTTGCTGTCACTGTATCAAGAAAGTCTTCCCCTTAAACGGCGTGTGCTACCGCACCGACGGCGACGATTTTGTTTACATGATAGAAGACTTGATCGGCACCGGAATTATCATAGAACAATTTCTTTCGCTTGTTGAAAAACTCAGCCAAGACTCCGGAATTTCTTTCTGTGTTGACTGCGGTTACGCATTTTTTGATGACGAACGGGATTCCTCTTTTCAAGATACAATACGGCGCAGTAAAGAAGATCTATTGCAAAACAGAAAAAGAAAAGAGGAATAAAGCCAACCGCTGCAGCCATCAAGTGCCATGTTTTTTTAAATCTTTTGCATTCTTTGATCGGATAAAGCCGCCGCCTTGATAAAAAGCGCCTGTCAAGCCAATGAAAACAGGCGCTTTAAAATTATGATAAACAGAACTTTAAAACTGTTTTCATCAACAGTCTTTCAGCGTATCGAAAAAATCATACGGCAAAAAAGTCATAAAATTAAATTTTTATCTGCCTTTTCAAATGGTGATGCGATGCCGTAGCCCCCGGCTCTCCGAAAAAGACGCAACCCAAAAGACTACAGGAGAAGCATAAAACGGACATCTACCGATGAGGAGCCCCCAATACATAAAAAATTTTTGTACTAATGGCCCTTCACCAACAAGTTTTCTACAGACTGTTTTCATCAGCAGTCCCAGACTGCAGATAGCCCTGAAATTTTTACGGCGGCAACGCCGCATTTTGGTTTTCCGACGGCGTGTCGGAAAACCTTCTTATAAGCGAAAAACCGCTTGATAAGCGGTTTTTCAAAGGCATAGGGATAGTGTGCAGTCCCAAAATCAACGATTTTCAAGCCGGTGGTATCCCCAACCAAGAGCGTGTTGACTGTGTCAACACGCTCAGGCTGTTTTCGTCAAAGCCTTTTGTTATGATTCAGAATCTTTTTTCTTTTTTCTTTTTATTTTTTACAAAAACAACAACCAATACAGCGGCAATAATAACAACTGCCGCGCCCCCGGCAATGAACTCCCACGGGAACGTTTGGGACGATTGGAGTTCGGGCGCCTCCGTTTCTATCGGTGTAGCTTCAGGCGTTGCCGTCATAGAAGGAGTTTGGGTGGGCTGTACCTCTGCAGGCGTCGGTGTTGCGCTTGGCGTAGCCTGCGGTGGCTCCGTCGCAACAATCTCCGCTTCTTCGGGGAATTCAGCCAGTGATCCCGAGCAATATTTTCCTTCCACAAGATCGCTCATCGGGGAAAGATTAGAAGCGTAATCCACTTTTTCATCTCCCTGCAAATAAAGAACCGTATTCTCGGAAATTTCCCGAAGTTCCAGCAGATACCACACCGCATCTGCGGTAATCCCCGCAATTTCCACCGTTTCGCTGGTACCCGGTTCGATATAAACAAAATCCGATGTTCCCACGGTAAGCCATCCTTCGCCTTCCCGCGTAGAAAGGAAGCAGTAAAATTCCTCCGGTCCTCCATTATATACAGTAACTGAAAGAATATCCCCCTCCTCCAGTTTACCGGTATACGCATTCACACTGATCCAGCCGCTGCCGTCGGGCGGCAGCTGGGAAAATGTAAATTTTACGCAATTATTTCCTGCCGCGAATACGCTTACCGCCAAACAAAAGCAAGTAAAAAACACGGTCAATAACAATAATATTACTTTTTTCATAGAACTTCTCCTTTTAACAAAAATCCTTTTTCCGCTTTTTATTGACGCTGTTTTCTCTTCTTTGTCGTCAGCAAAAGCACCGAACTGGAAAGCAAACCTATGATTGCCGGCATAAACAACGTCATATCTCCGTCCTCAGAGGGTTGCGCCGCGCTTTCCTTTGCTACCGCCTTATATACAACCGCGTCTTCCGCGATAAACCGCAGTGTTTTTTCACCGGCTGCGGCAATACCGTTCTTTTCCCATCCGCCGATTTCCATTCCTTCGGGCGCATAAGCTATGATCTCTATCTTTGTTCCCGGAATAAAAGCAACCGAATCCAAACTTTCCACTTTCGTATACGAAGCAAACACACTGTCGTTTACGCTCACCGTATAAGCAATGCCCTGATTCTTTTCCAAGGTAAGCAAAGCAGCCGCAACCCGCTCGGTAGATGCGGTAAACGTATCCGCGCCGGTTCCCTCCATTCCGACGGGAGTAAACACCGAATAATCGAGATCGATATGATTAAAAACCAAGCGAATCTTTGATGTTTTAGTAAGTCCTTCTAAATAGATATAATAGATATCTCCCGTCTCGGTTACAGCCATATTCATAAATTCTATCGTACGGCTTTCCCCCGCGGGAATCGTTACTTTCTCATTTTGTGCAATGGTCTCCCACCGACTGTTCACTACACGAAGCACCGCCGAAACACTGCTGTCTCCTTCATTATATAGCGTAGCCGAAAGACGAGAATCTCCCTCCGCCGTAAACGTCAGGTTTTGTGCTTGGCTAAGCCAGAAATTTCCGCTTGTTTGCGTAAGGTTATCATGAAAAGTCAATGTCACTCCGTTTTGAACTTTAACGATATCGCTTATCCAAGCGCGCAGCTGAATATCGTTTCGCGCAACGAACTGATACACCTTATCTTCTTTACCGGAATCTGTTTCCAGTCCTTCTACATTTGTTCCTACGGCCTCTACCTGAACCAGTGTACCGGCCGGAACGACTTCTTCAAAACTGGAAACATTATTGATTTGCGGATTTTTTACGCCGTGAAAAGTCACATGATATGCCGCGCCTTCTACCGCCGCACCGCTTACGGTGACGGCTTTGGCCGCATCGGCCTTTACGGTAAAGGTATCCGCGCCCGTTCCCTGCATAGAGGACGCCGTCAGAGCGGAATAATCCATCTCTGTTCCGCTGGCGAAAAAGCCTACCTTTGAAGTCGACGTTAGGTCACTCAAGTGAAGGTATACCACATCTCCCGCGGCAAGCGCGACCTGTTCCGCTTCAATGGTAGCGATACCTCCCGCCGGAACGGTAATACTCTGTACAAAGCGAACTTCCGTAAAAGAGGACGAAACCACCCGGAACATAGCGGTTATCGCCTCGGTATCATAGTTGATAAAAGTAATCGCGGCCTTTTTTTCTCCCTCATCGCCGTAAAACATGGCAAGCCCTGTATCATTCAACCAGAAATCTCCCTCGGATGCTGATAAATTGGAATGAAACTCCAAGTATGTGCCGTTTGCTATCGTTTCCTCTGTCTTTACCGCCACAGCTTTTACCGTAATATCCGCCTCAGCCGTAAAGGTATAACGGGAAAGTCTTGTAACCATCTTTTCGCCCGAAATGAAAGAATCAACAGAATACCCGGTCTCCGGTGAAGCGACTACCTGTATCGTATCTCCTTGAGCAACCGAAAAAGTTCCGCCGTTTTGATTTCTGTAAATACTGAAAATACTGTTATTGAGCGAAACCGTATATTGAACATGTTCCGTTTTCTCCAGTACAAGCTCACAAACTTGCGCGTAAAGCACCACCGCGGTGAAGGCGGAAGCTCCCGGTCCCTGCATAGAGGACGCCGTCAGCGCAGTGTAATCCACCGCCGCGTAATTGGCTTTAAAGGAAATCTTTGTGGTTTGCGTAAGACCGGAAAGATAGAAATAATAAACATCGCTTTCCGAGACATTCAAATTCATCAGTTCCGTATTAGCGCTTTGTCCCGCGGGAACGGTTACCGTTACGGATCCCCGTGTATGCTGAAAGTCAGAAGATACCACTTTTAATGTAGCATTTACCGCATTTTCTCCATGATTGGTAAACGTAAGGGACATGCGCTTATCGCCATTCTCATTTTCGGTGAACAGCATCTGCTTGCCGGTAGCATCAAGCCAGAAATTTCCCGACGTCGTATTTCCCAGACTGCTGTTAAACGTAAGCATTACGCCGTTCTGCGCCGTCTCCGCGCGAACACCGGGTATTTTTGCAATCAATATAGTGCCCACTAAGCATACCGCCAAAAAAACTGAAACGCAAAATTGAAATCGTTTCATACTTACCTCTCCTATTCTTCAATTGATATCTGTCTTTATTATGCTTTTTTATGAACTTTTTGTAAATAGTCATTAGTACAGTAATAATGAGCAAAAGTTACTTTTGCAAAAATAAGTCCTTAAAAAAGCAATGAAAAACGCGGGCGACAGCGC
This sequence comes from uncultured Selenomonadales bacterium, assembly GCA_905200615.1. Classification (GTDB taxonomy): domain Bacteria; phylum Bacillota; class Clostridia; order Christensenellales; family QALW01; genus UMGS1322. The sequence continues at coordinate 21,341 of CAJKLB010000015.1, forward strand.
TTTTTCGGCACTGTGAAATGTCTATTCATAAAATAAAAGAACGGCACAGAAAAAAATCAGCACGCTCATAAACAGGGCGTGCCGATAAGCATAACCGTAAAATACGAAAAATAAACGATAAAATTAAAGTTATTTCGTTATGGGCGCGATATCCTCAAAACCGATAAGCAATCCCTTATTCTCGGCATAATAACTGCACAGACCGCTGGTGGGCGTTACCAAAATATCGCAATGCGGAAACTTTTCCGTTAGCGCGTCTTTTATATGCTGTACGCTCTCTTGGTTAAAGCAGTGACTGATAATCACTCTTCCGCCTTGAAACCCGCGAAGCAACATTTCTTCCAAAGCCTTTGTCAACATGGAAATACGTCCTCTGGGTTTATATAAAAGACCTACGGTACCGGCTTCAGTGGCCGCGCCCAGCACCTTGATCTTCAACACACCGGCAATAACGCCTTTCAATTTACTTACACGTCCGTTTTTCACTAAATTATCCATGGATTCCAGCAAGAAAAGCAAATGGGTATGCTTGCGGTATTTCTCCCATTCCGAGCAAATTTCCTCCGGTGCCAAACCGGCGGCAATCAATTCAATCAGTTTCCTTGTCAAAAGTGAAATTTCCGGTCCGGCCGAAAGCGAATCAAGAATATATACCTTTTTATCCGGTTCTCTTTCCATCAGCAGCTGTTTTGCTGATCTAGCGCTGGAAATACTTCCTGAAATCGTGCCGGAAATCGTTAAGGCAAAAGTACAGTCCGATTGCGTAAAAGCGTTATACCATTCGTCAGGGCTGGGCGCCGCGCTTCCCGTTTTTCCCGGAAAATCAGCCATCTGCCGCATAAAATCCGCCACATCAAGTGTTTCATCATCTATAAATTCTTTTTCACCGATTTCCAGCTTTAACGGAACCCTGGTAAAAAAAATATTATCCGTTGTCCATTGGTTAATTGAGAGCAGATCACAGCCTGAATCAATTACAATTCCATATTTCATAATATGACACCCCTCGACACATAGTATTTAAAACCAAGTAGTATTGTACCACAAACCGTTTGTTATGACAACCGATAAAATATAAATAAATAAAAAATTTTTGCCGTAAAAACACAAAAAGCTTTTTTACGGCAAAAAAACCGCCCTTACGGACGGTTAAAATCTCAATGATATTCCGGCAGCCAAGAACCGTGCTGAGCAATCAGTTCATCTACCATTTTCACAATGGTATCGATATCCAATTCGCTTGCGGTATGCGGATCCAGCATAGCGGCTTGATAAATACGTTCTTTCTTTTTTGTAACAGCCGCGTCAATCGTCAGCAGCTGCACATTGATATTGGTCATATTCATTGCCGCCAGCTGAGGAGGAAGTTTTCCTACACTGCAGGGAGTAACGCCGCGTCCGTTTACCAGACAGGGAACCTCTACGCAGGCATCCTCCGGAAGATTTTCAATCAGGAAATTTTTATTCAGCACATTTCCGCCGATTTGATATGGTGTTCCGGTAACAACAGCCTCCATAATATGGGATGCATATTCACGGGAACGTTCGTGCTCAATGACATCTTTATCAGCCAGTTCTGCGTATTGGGCGGTCCAGTCATTGATCTGTTTTATACAGCGGCGGGGATATTCATCCAAAGGAATATTATACCGGTCAATTAATTCAGGGTATTTGGATTTTATGTAGAACATATTATATTCCGAATTATGCTCGCTGGATTCCGTACAGTAATAGCCCAGACGGCGAATATAATCATACCGCACAAGATCTTTGCTTTCACGGTCATTTTCCAACTTATCGAGCGCTCTTTTTTTAATTTCAGGATAGAGATCATTTCCGTCTTTATCCTTAATCTCCAGCAGCCAAGCCATATGATTGATACCGGCGATCAATTCTTTCCGACCTTCAAGCTTATCCTTCATACCAAGCATTTCAAGCAAATACTTTGAGCAGACCTGAACACTGTGACACAATCCCACGGTTTTCACGCCTGTGTATCGCTGCATATACCCCGAAAGCATCGCCATAGGATTGGTATAATTCAAAAATAACGTATCGGGGCAAACTTCTTCCATATCCCGTGCGAAACCTTCCAATACGGGAATTGTGCGAAGTGTCCGCATAATACCGCCGATGCCCAAGGTATCAGCGATCGTTTGGCGCAGGCCATATTTTTTAGGAATTTCAAAATCAGTAATCGTGCAGGGATCATATCCGCCTACCTGGATCGCGTTTACTACAAAATCAGCATCTTTCAAAGCGGCTTTTCTGTTTTCCACACCGCAGTATGGCGTTATTACAGCTGGATTTCCTTTTCCTTTATTGATCGCGCGCAGGATAGATTCGCTTTCCTTTAAGCGTTTGGGATCAATATCATAGATGGCAAACTCACTGTTTTTTAGAACCTCGGAACATAGGCAATCACCGATAACATTTCTGGCAAAGACGGTGCTTCCCGCACCCATAAAAGTTATTTTCATAAAAAACTCCTCCTTTTTTCAATACGGTATTATACCATTGACTTGATTAAATTTGTATTGCAGAATATGAGAAACGTATGTTATAATGTGAGATAATGAAAGGAATGTGACCAAAAAATGCTGTGGCAATGCAATATACGAAATGATCAATACAGCAAAGTAATTCCCCTATACCTTGGCAGCCAACATTGCGAAAGCCGCCATTGCTACGGACCGGCGGTACGTACCTACTGGCTTTTGCATTATGTGGTATCCGGAAAAGGATATTACCGTGTGGAAGGCAAAGAATATACCGTATCTTCAGGGGAGGCCTTTTTGATAAAGCCGGGTGAAATTACTCAGTATGAAGCGGATAAGGATGATCCGTGGTACTATATTTGGATAGGGTTCACCGCGGAGCTTTCCTGCTTGAAGCAGCTGCCCTATGTAATCCGTAAAGCGGAACTGAAACAAATTTTTTCGGCTGTAGATCAGAAAAAAAGCCAAGATGCCCTCAACGATATGCATGCTACCGCAGCTATTTGGTCGGTTCTTTCCTGTATCTGCGGAGATATGGTTCAGGAAGATGATACCGGATACACGGCAAGGGCAATCAATATGATAAAAAAGCAGTATATGAAAGATATCTCCGTGCAGAGTATTGCGGATTCCTTAGGCTTAGACCGAAGTTATTTTTCCAACCTATTTAAAAAAGATACCGGAAAAAGCCCCGGCAGATATTTAATGGATTATCGTATGGAACGGGCACTGGAATTGCTTCACCGGCGCCGGTATTCCGTTTCGGTAGTAGCGGCATCGGTAGGCTACGGTGATTTATTCAGCTTTTCCCGCTGCTTTAAAAGATGCTACGGGGTTCCCCCTTCCCATTATGCGGAAGCAGTGGATGCGGCCGGTACGGTGATTAAGCTTCTTTAACTCTTTCCCGTATTCCTATACCCCGGTTAAAAATCCAAATTCAGAAATTCAAGCAGGCATAAAAATGCAATTGTAAATATTTTGTTATGGCCGGATATCTTTTGTTTTTATAATTGACGAAAACCGCCAAATATCATATAATAAGTGCACGGAGGGCTCTTTTGTAACTGACGGAAGATGGAGTGATACCATTAGGGAGCAGAGGGGCCGTTTTTATGTCGACCGTCTGGGCAGCCTTATCCGAAAAGAGGATAGGAGTGCCCTTTTTTTATAAACCTGAAGGAGGATAAAATGAAAAAAATAGGTATCATTATGGGAAGCGACAGTGATCTTCCCATTGTGGAGAAAGCCATTGCAACCGTAAAAGAATACGGAGTCGAATGTGAGGTGCATGTCTATTCAGCGCACAGAACGCCCGAACAAGCAAAAGAATTTGCCTGTTCGGCCAGAAGAAACGGCTTCGGCGTATTGATTGCCGCTGCGGGGAAAGCCGCGCATCTTGCCGGTGCCGTCGCGGCTGCCACTACCTTGCCGGTAATCGGACTTCCTATAAAATCGTCAACGCTTGACGGCATTGACGCACTTTTGTCAACGGTTCAAATGCCCGCGGGCATTCCTGTAGCCACCGTTGCCATCGACGGCGCGGTCAATGCCGCTTTACTTTCTTTGCAGATTCTGGCCGTGGAAGATGCCGCGCTTGCCCAAAAGCTTGAGGAAGCACGTCGGAAATCCGCGGAAAAAGTGCTTGCCAAAGATGCGGAGATCTCTAAAAAATTCAATTAAATTCAGGACGAAAAAAAGGAGAAAAAAGATGGAAAAGAAAGAACAAATGTATGAAGGCAAAGCGAAAAAAGTTTTTGCTACCGAAAATCCCGCCTATTGCATCGTTTCCTATAAGGACGACGCTACCGCCTTTAACGGCCTGAAAAAAGGTACAATTGCCGGCAAAGGCGTGGTAAATAACCGCATGAGCAATTATCTGATGGGCCTTTTAGAAAAAGAAGGGATTCCCACACATTTTGTAAAAGAGCTCAACGACAGAGAAACCGTTGTAAAAAAAGTAACCATTGTTCCGCTAGAGGTTATCGTACGCAATATTGCGGCCGGCTCCTTTTCCAAGCGTTTCGGTGTAGCTGAGGGCACAAAACTGCTTTGCCCCACCTTGGAATATTGCTACAAAGACGACGCGCTGGGAGATCCGATGGTGAATGATTATCATATCGTTGCCTGCGGCTGGGCTACCCGCGAGGATCTGAATACCATTTCGGATTATACCTTTAGAATCAACGCGTTCTTAAAGGAATTTTTTAAGAAAATCAATATTGATCTTGTAGATTTTAAAATTGAATTCGGCAAAGATGCCGACGGCAAAATTCTTCTGGCCGACGAAATCTCCCCGGATACCTGCCGTTTCTGGGACGCTTCAACCGGAGAAAAGTTGGACAAGGATCGCTTCAGAAGAGATTTGGGCAACGTAGAAGGCGCTTACGCCGAAATGATGAAACGGGTTTTCGGAGAGCAAGCATGAGTAATTTGAGAGAAGAATGCGGCGTTTTCGGAATTTTCGCTCCGCAAAAGATGGATGTGGCGGCTTCGGCCTATTACGGATTGTTCGCCCTGCAGCACCGGGGTCAGGAAAGCTGCGGTATTGTTGTAAATGACGACGGCGTGTTTCAAACCTATAAAGACGTAGGGCTGGTAAACGATGTTTTCACCAAACCCGTGCTCGAAAAACTGGGGGAAGGAAATATGGCGGTGGGGCATGTACGTTACGGCACCACCGGTACCGACGGTCGCCTGAACGCCCAGCCGATTGTTGTCAATCACGTAAAAGGACATATCGCGCTGGCGCATAACGGCAACCTGGTAAATTCCTACGAACTTCGGCAGGAATTAGAGCTGGGCGGCGCGATCTTTCATACTACCAGCGATACCGAGGTTATTTCTTATATCATTACGCAAGAGCGAATTAAAACCGCATCCATTGAGCAGGCGGTGGAAGGTGCGCTGAACCGTATTAAAGGCGCCTATTCGCTGGTTCTTATGTCCCCTTCCAAGCTGATCGCCGTACGGGATCCCAACGGCTTCCGTCCCCTATGCTACGGCAAAACGGATGACGGCGCTTTTGTAGTGGCCTCTGAAAGCTGCGCGCTGGATGCCGTGGGAGCTTCCTTTATTCGGGATATCCATCCCGGAGAAATCGTGGTCTTCGATTCCAAAGGCGTGCGCAGCATTACCACGCACTGCGGTACGGTAAAGCCCTCAATGTGCGTATTTGAATATATCTATTTTGCCCGTCCGGATTCGGTGATTGACGGTTGTTCAGTTCATTCGGCCCGTATCCGCGCCGGCGCGTTTCTGGCGCTGGAGCATCCGGTACAGGCGGATATTGTCATCGGTGTCCCGGATTCGGGAATTGACGCTGCCATAGGCTTTTCACGGCAATCGGGCATTCCCTACGGCATTGGTTTTATTAAGAATAAGTATATCGGACGCACGTTTATCTCACCGGGACAAAAGTCACGAGAGGATAAAGTAAAAATCAAACTGAATCCTGTTTCCGATACGGTAAAAGGCAAACGAGTGGTACTGATTGACGATTCCATCGTACGCGGAACCACCAGCGCCCGAATCGTAAAACTTCTGCGGGATGCGGGAGCCACCGAAGTGCATATGCGGGTTTCCGCGCCGGCGTTTATCGCCCCATGCTATTACGGTACGGATATTGATTCCAAGGATGTATTGATTGCCTGCAACCATACGGTAAAAGAAATTGAAAAAATTATCGGTGTGGACAGTCTGGGATATTTAAGTGTAGATAATGTCACAAAAATAGCGGGCGGATTGGATCAAAGCAGTTTTTGTACCGCCTGTTTTGATGAAAAATATCCTACAGAGGTGCCAAAGAAAGCACATAAAAACCGTTTTGAAACCAAAATATCCGAAAGCGGGGAAGAAAAATGAAAAGCTTTAGCGAAAGTTATAAAAATGCCGGCGTAGATATCACCGCAGGCTATAAAGCAGTAGAGCTGATGAAGCAGCACATTGCCAAAACCGTTGCCGGAACAGGCGCGCTTTCAGGGATCGGCGGTTTCGGCGGACTGTTTGAATTAGACCTTACCGGCATAAAAAAGCCGGTATTGGTAAGCGGAACGGACGGTGTGGGGACTAAGCTGAAAATGGCGTTTTTGATGGACAAGCACGATACCGTAGGCATCGATTGCGTAGCCATGTGCGTAAACGATATCATTTGCTGCGGGGCCAAACCGCTGTTCTTTTTAGATTATATTGCCTGTGGAAAAAACGAGCCCCAAAAGATCGCCGATATTGTAAAGGGTGTAGCGGATGGCTGTGTACAGTCCGGCGCGGCGCTTATCGGCGGCGAAACGGCAGAGATGCCCGGCTTTTACCCGGAAGAGGAATATGATCTTGCCGGCTTTGCCGTGGGTGTGGTGGACAAAGATCAAATTGTGGATCATTCTTCTATTAAAGAGGGTGACGTTATCCTTGCTCTGCCTTCCAGTGGTGTGCATTCCAACGGTTTTTCTCTTGTACGCAAAGTATTTGACGTAGAAAACACCGATATAAAAAGTCCCTGCGAAGCGTTAGGCGGCAAAAGCATCGGTGAATCACTGCTTACGCCTACCAAAATTTATGTGCAGCCCATGCTGCGCCTGATGGAAAAAATCAAAGTAAAGGCGATATCTCATATTACCGGCGGCGGTTTTTATGAAAATATTCCGCGCAGTCTTCCGGAGGGTATTTCCGCAAAAATTGAAAAAGCAGCCGTTCAGGTACTGCCGATTTTCGATTTGATCGCCAAAACCGGGAATATTCCCGAACGGGATATGTTCAACACTTTTAATATGGGCGTAGGAATGAGCGTTGTAGTGGATAAAAACGATGCCGATCAAGCACTTGCTCTGCTGCGTCAAGCCGGTGAAAAGGCTTATATCATCGGTGAGACCGTTGCCTCAAACGAGGGTGTACTATTATGGTAAAGGCAAGGATCGCGGTATTTGTCTCCGGCGGAGGAACGAATCTGCAGGCGTTGATCGACGCGGCGGCCTGCGGGATCCTCAAAGACGGCATTCTTGCGCTGGTGCTCTCCAGCCGAGAGGATGCCTATGCGCTGGAACGCGCCAAAAAAAACGGTATTCCTACAAAAACAGTCAACAAAAAGTCAGCCGGCTCTCAGCAGGCCTTTGAAACGGAAATTCTTCGTACGCTGGAAGAGTATTCGATTGATATGATTGTACTTGCCGGCTTTATGAGTATATTAAGCGCTGATTTTACCGGGTGTTATGAAAAGAGAATCATCAATGTGCATCCGTCACTGATTCCCTCCTTCTGCGGCGAAGGCTACTACGGTCTGCGTGTGCATGAGGCAGCCCTTCAAAAAGGCGTTAAGGTGACCGGCGCTACGGTGCATTATGTAAACGAAGTCCCCGACGGGGGTGAAATTATCCTTCAAAAACCGGTGCGCGTTTTAAAAAATGATACGCCCCAAACACTGCAAAAACGGGTCATGGAGCAGGCGGAGTGGAAGCTTCTCCCCCGCGCCGCGCAGACAGTAGCTAAAAAAATTGTCCAAAGCAAGGAGAAAAAATAATGAACACATTTCAATCGCCGGACATCTCCCGGCTGCTTCAAAACAACCGCTATCCCGGCAGGGGAATTATCATCGGTCTTTCAGAGGACGGCAAAAAAGCCGTTGCCGCCTATTTTATTATGGGACGCAGCGAAAACAGCCGCAACCGGGTATTTAAAACAAGAGAAAACGGTGATATTTTTACCGCCGCCTTTGATGAAAGCAAGGTAAAAGATCCCTCGCTTATTATCTATAACGCCGTCAGAAATTTTAAAAACAACCTGATTGTCACAAACGGCGATCAAACCGATACGATCTATGATTTTCTTTCCCGCGGAAAAAGCTTTGAGCAAGCACTGGAAACACGGGAATTTGAACCCGACTGCCCGAATTTTACGCCGCGCATCAGCGGTCTGCTTACTTTTGAATCCGGCAGTTTTTCCTATAAAATGAGCATTTTAAAAAGTGCCGATGAAATCGGTTCCGCCTGTAACCGTTATACTTTTTCTTATGTGCCCAAAGCCGGTACAGGTCATTTTATCCATACGTATCAGCAAGACGGAGATCCTTTGCCCTCTTTTGCCGGTGAGCCGGAAAGATTTTCCGTCAAAGGGGATATCGACGAATTTACCCAAATGCTTTGGAACAGTCTTGATACCGATAATAAAATCTCTCTTTTTGTACGCTTTATCGATTTGTCCGCGGGAACTTCAGAAGAGAGAATTATGAATAAAAATCAATAGGAGGACAGGATGAAGGAATTTGAATTAAAATACGGATGCAATCCCAATCAGAAGCCGGCTAAAATTTATATGGAAAACGGCAAAGATCTCCCCATCAAAATATTGAACGGTCGCCCCGGCTACATCAATTTTTTGGACGCGTTCAACTCTTGGCAGCTGGTAAAAGAGTTGAAAGAGGCGTTAAAAACGCCCTGTGCCACCAGCTTTAAACACGTCAGTCCCACCAGCGCGGCTCTGGGCCTGCCGATGCATGACGATTTGAAAAAAGCCTGTTTTGTAGAGGATATTCCCGGTTTGGACGAATCGCCTCTGGCGCTGGCCTATGCCCGTGCCCGCGGTACCGACAGAATGTCCTCTTTCGGCGACTGGATCGCGCTTTCTGAGGTTTGCGACGTAACCACCGCTCTTTTAATCAAGCGCGAGGTTTCCGACGGCGTGATTGCTCCCGGCTATGAGCCCGAAGCTCTTGAGATATTAAAAAGCAAACGGAAAGGCGCCTATAATATTGTTGAGATTGCCGCGGATTATGAGCCGGATCCCATTGAAAAAAAGCAAGTATTCGGCGTGACCTTTGAACAGGGCAGAAATAACTTTAAAATTGACGAAGCCTTGCTTTCAAATATCGTTACCGTCAACAAGGAACTTCCTCAAACGGCCAAACGAGATTTGATTGTTTCCTTGATCACGCTGAAATATACGCAGTCCAACTCGGTATGCTATGCGGTAGACGGACAGGCTATCGGCGTGGGTGCCGGACAGCAGTCCCGCATACACTGCACCCGGCTGGCCGGCAATAAAGCGGATATCTGGCATCTGCGCCGACATCCTAAGGTATTGGCGCTGCCGTTCCTTGAAACAATGGGACGGCCCGAAAAAGATAACTGCATCGATGTCTATATTTCCGATGACTGCGAAGATGTTTTAAGCTGTTGGCAAAAATATTTTACCCGCAAACCCGAAATGCTGACACGTCAGGAAAAAAGAGATTATCTGGATAAAATCACCGGTGTTTCTTTAGGCAGCGACGCTTTCTTTCCCTTTGGCGATAATATTGACCGAGCCAAAAAAAGCGGTGTAAGCTATATTGCACAGCCCGGTGGCTCCGTACGCGATGATCTGGTAATAGCCGATTGTGATAAATACGGTATTGCCATGGCCTTTACCGGTATGCGACTTTTCCATCATTGATCAATCAGGAGGTATAATATGTTTTTTGATGAATTAAAAAAGTATGACAGTGAAGTTTACGCTTCATGCGCAAGAGAATTAGAGCGGCAGCAACACAATATTGAATTGATTGCCTCGGAAAATATTGTATCCGAAGCGGTGCTGTTGGCGGCCGGTACGGTTTTGACCAATAAATACGCCGAAGGATATCCCGGTAAGCGGTATTACGGCGGCTGCGTATATGTAGACGAGGTAGAAGAGCTTGCCCGCGAACGCGCGAAAAAACTGTTCGGTGCAGAGCACGCGAATGTTCAGCCTCACTGCGGCGCCAGCGCGAACCTGGCGGTATTTTTCGCCTTGCTTGAGCCGGGTGACACGGTACTTTCCATGAGTCTGGCTCACGGCGGACATCTTTCCCATGGCTCCCCGGTGAACATTTCGGGTAAATATTTCAACATTATTCCCTACGGTATTGACGATACTACACAGATGATCAATTACGACCATGTACGTGAACTCGCGCTTACGCATAAGCCTAAGCTGATTTTAGCAGGCGCTTCGGCGTATCCGCGGGCCATTGACTTTAAAAAATTCCGTGAAATCGCCGATGAAGCAGGCGCGTATCTTTTGGTAGATATGGCGCATATTGCCGGACTTGTGGCAGCGGGTCTGCACGAAAACCCGGTACCGTACGCGGATGTTGTGACAACTACGACGCACAAAACGCTGCGCGGTCCCCGCGGCGGTTTGATTCTGTGCAAAGAAAAATACGCCAAGCAAATTGATAAGGCGATTTTCCCCGGTATTCAGGGCGGTCCGCTGATGCATATCATCGCCGCAAAAGCCGTGGCGCTGGGCGAGGCGCTGACCGAGGATTTTAAAAATTATCAAAAACAAATCGTAAAAAATGCCGCCTGTCTGGCGCAGGCATTAATGGATGAAGGCTTCCGTCTGGTTTCCGGCGGAACGGATAATCACCTTATGCTGGTGGATTTGCAGAATTTCGGCATTACCGGCAAGGAATTCGAACATCGGCTTGATGAAGTGCATATTACCGTAAACAAAAACGCCGTGCCCAACGATCCGCAAAGTCCGTTTATTACCAGCGGTATCCGGGTAGGTACGCCCGCGGTAACCACCCGAGGCTTCCGCGAGGAGGAAATGAAAAAGATTGCCGGCTGGATGAAACTTGCCGTCACCGATTTTGAAAACAGCAAAGGAAAAATTCTGCAAGAAGTAACCGCGCTTTGCGAAAAATATCCCATTTATAAATAAGGAGAAAGCCATGAATATAATGGTGGTAGGCGGCGGAGGCCGTGAGCATGCGATTATAAAAAAGCTGAAACAAAATTCCGAAGTAACAAAAATCTATGCCTTGCCGGGAAACGGCGGTATTGCGCAGGACGCGCAATGTGTGGAGATCGGTGCCAAGGATATTGATAAAATTGTTGATTTTGCTCAACAAAACGCGATTGATTTTGCCGTGGTGGCACCGGATGATCCTTTGGTCCTGGGCGCCGTAGATCGTCTGGAGCAGGCGGGTATTCCCTGCTTTGGGCCCAGAGCAAACGCGGCCGTTCTGGAAGGCAGCAAGGTTTTTTCAAAAAATTTAATGAAAAAATACGGCATTCCCACAGCAGAATACCATGTTTTTTCCGCTGCCGAGGAAGCATTGGCTTTTTTAAAAAATACTTCTTTCCCTACCGTAATTAAAGCTGACGGTCTGGCGCTTGGCAAAGGTGTAATGATTGTACAGACTCTTGCGGAAGCGGAGGACGCGGTAAAAAAAATAATGGAGGACCGTGTTTTCGGTGAAAGCGGCAAAAATATCGTGATCGAGGAATTCCTTACCGGACCGGAGGTTTCGGTATTAGCCTTTACCGACGGCAAGACCGTAAAGCCGATGGTTTCCTCTATGGATCACAAACGCGCGCTGGATCATGACGAAGGCTTAAACACCGGCGGTATGGGTACGATCGCACCGAATCCGTATTATACCAAAGACATTGCGGATGAGTGTATGCGCACAATTTTTCTGCCGACAATAGCGGCCATGAATCAAGAGGGGCGTCCTTTTCAAGGCTGCCTGTATTTCGGTTTGATGCTTACCCCTGCAGGGCCGAAAGTAATTGAATATAACTGCCGCTTCGGCGATCCGGAAACACAGGTGGTGCTTCCGCTTTTAAAAAGCGATTTGCTTACTGTAATGCGCGCCTGTCGGGAAGGCACACTTGCCCAATGCGAGGTTTCTTTTTCCGAAACCGCGGCGGCCTGCGTAGTAATGGCTTCCAAAGGGTATCCCGGCAAATATGAAACAGGATATGAGATTCAAATTGCTCCGGGGTTTTCCGCCGAACTTTTCGTCGCCGGGGCAAAACTCAAAAACGGAAAATTGTTTACCTCCGGCGGTCGGGTTTTAGGGGTCACAGCGGTAGGAAAGACACTGAAGGAAGCTGTGAAAGAGGCGTATCGTCAGTGCGAGCAGATTACCTTCGCTAATGCTTACTACCGGAGAGATATCGGACAAAAAGCGCTGGCGGCGCTGAATCAATAAAACTTGGGGGAAGAAAATGGTTTACAGAGTTTTTGTGGAAAAAAAAGGTGCGTTGGCTCATGAAGCAACGGCACTGAAAAACGATATCGTTTCTTTTCTGGGGATATCCGGCTTAGAAAAGCTGCGGCTGGTCAACCGCTATGATGTAGAAAATATTGAGCCGGAGTTATTTGAATACGCAAAGACAACGGTATTTTCCGAACCGCAGGTGGATATCGTTTCGGATACGCTGCAGGAAACGGAAGACGCCGCTGTATTTGCCGTGGAATATTTACCGGGGCAGTTTGACCAGCGTGCTGATTCTGCGGCGCAGTGTATTCAGTTGATTTCCATGGGGCAGCGGCCGCTGGTACGCACAGCCAAAGTTTATGTGCTTTCCGGTACACTTTCCGGGCAGGATATTGAAAAAATTAAAAAACATGTAATCAATCCGGTGGAGAGCCGGCAAGCCGCTATGGAAAAGCCGGAAACATTAAAAACCGACTATGAAACACCTTCCTCGGTAGAAACGCTCAGTGGATTTACCGCGCTTACAAGGGAAGAGCTGGAGCAATTTGTAAAGAATTACGGTTTGGCAATGGACAATGATGATATTTCATTCTGTCAGGATTATTTCAAAAAAGAACAACGAGATCCTACCATCACCGAAATTCGAATGATTGACACCTATTGGTCGGATCATTGCCGCCATACGACTTTTCTTACCACAATTGACAGCGTTCGCTTTGAAGACGAGCATCTGCAGGCGGCGTATGAAAATTATTTGCGTGTCCGCAAAGAACTCGGGCGTACAAAGCCGCAGAATTTAATGGATATCGCAACATTGGCAGCCAAATATCTAAAATCCATAGGAAAACTGGAAAAATTAGATGAATCTGAAGAGATTAATGCCTGTACGGTAAAAATTCAAGTGAACGCAGATGGGCAAAATGAAGATTGGCTGCTTTTATTTAAAAATGAAACGCATAATCATCCCACAGAGATCGAACCCTTCGGCGGTGCCGCCACCTGTATCGGCGGTGCGATCCGGGATCCTCTTTCGGGCAGAAGCTATGTTTACGCGGCTATGCGTGTAACCGGGGCGGCAGATCCGCTCAGGCCGGTGGAACAAACCCTGCAGGGCAAGCTGCCGCAGCGGAAAATTGTTACTACCGCGGCGGCGGGTTATTCTTCTTACGGCAATCAAATCGGCCTTGCTACTGGTCAGGTGGACGAGCTCTATCATGAGGGATACGCGGCTAAGCGTATGGAAATCGGCGCCGTGATCGCCGCGGCTCCGGCAAAGAATGTACGCCGTGAAGTACCGCAGCCGGGCGACATCGTTATTCTTTTAGGCGGGAAAACCGGACGCGACGGATGCGGCGGCGCTACCGGCTCCTCAAAATCCCATACGCTTTCTTCTTTGGAGAGCTGCGGCGCTGAGGTGCAGAAAGGCAATGCTCCCGAAGAGCGAAAGCTGCAGCGGCTTTTCCGCAATGAAGAGGTTTCCCGCCTCATTAAGCGATGCAATGATTTCGGCGCCGGCGGCGTTTCGGTGGCTATCGGCGAACTGGCTGACGGCCTGAAAATTGATTTGGACGCCGTACCGAAAAAATATGAGGGATTGGACGGCACCGAACTTGCCATCAGTGAATCACAGGAACGCATGGCAGTAGTGGTAGAAGAAAAAGATTCTTCCACCTTTATTGAACTGGCCCGGCGCGAAAATTTAGAAGCTACCGTCGTAGCGAAAGTAACAAAAGAACCGCGTCTGGTAATGACTTGGAAAGGCAATACCATCGTTGATATCTCCCGTGAGTTTTTAAATTCCAACGGCGCGGAAAAACACATTACCATTGAAACGGTTTCGCCCAAGCCTTATGAAAAAGTTCCGGCAAAGGATTTTTCAACCGCCTATCGCGCGTTGGCGGCGGATTTAAATGTATGCTCTAAACGGGGGCTTTCCGAACGCTTTGATTCTACGATCGGTGCCGGCACGGTTCTTATGCCTTTCGGAGGAAAATATCAGCTGACGCCGATTCAGGCAATGGTGCACAAAATTTCTTTGGAAAAAGGCGACACTGATGACTGCTCTTTGATGGCTTGGGGATATAACCCCTTTATTGCGGAAAAAAGTCCGTATCACGGCGCATATTTAGCCGTAGTGGAATCCGTTGCAAAACTGATAGCCGCCGGTGCCGGTTTTCACGATGTTTACCTCACCTTTCAGGAATATTTTGCCCGTCCCGGTAAAGATCCCAAGCGTTGGGGACAGCCGCTTTCGGCGCTGCTGGGCGCGTTTCAGGCACAGCTGGATTATGAGATCGCTGCTATCGGCGGCAAGGATTCCATGAGCGGTACCTTTGAACATATCGATGTTCCGCCTACACTGGTATCCTTTGCGGTAACGACGGAAAAAATCCCGAATATTCTCTCTCCGGAATTCAAAGGTGACGGTCATCGCGTCATGCTGCTCAAACCGGAATATGAGGAAAACGGATTGCCTGAAAAAGCTTCGCAAAAAGCAGTTTTTCAAACGGTTACCGATTGGATGCGAAGCGGCAAAGTACTGGCGGCCTATACGCCGGGTTACGGCGGAATTGCCGAGGCAATATTGAAAATGGCCTTGGGCAACGGTATCGGCTTTGCTTTTGAGGACACCCTTACGCTGCCGGAATTATTTGGGTACGCTTACGGCGCGTTTATTCTGGAAGTCACCGACGAGATCCCCGGCGGTATTTTGCTGGGGGCAACCACAAAAGACGCGGCGATTACCTATCAAGGAGAAACGCTTGCTTTAGCGGAACTTTCAGCGCTTTATGAAAATAAACTGGAGACGGTATATCCCTGCAATATCGAGAGTAAAAAAGAGGCGGTTCCCGCTTTTACCTATCATGCGGTAAAGTATGCCAAGGCCCCATCTATTGCCAAGCCGCGCGTACTGATTCCCGTATTTCCCGGAACCAACTGTGAGTACGATACCGCCAAAGCCATGGCTGCGGCCGGTGCCGAACCGGATGTTTTTGTTATCAACAATCTCTCTTCCGGCGCGGTGAAAGAATCCGTAGATATTTTTGCAAAAAAAATAAAAAATTCGCAAATCATCTTTATTCCCGGAGGGTTCTCCGGCGGTGACGAGCCCGATGGTTCCGGAAAATTTATTACTGCTTTTTTCCGTTCCGCGGCAATTAAGGAAGGCGTTACCGAGCTTCTGGATCGGCGTGACGGACTGATGTGCGGCATCTGTAACGGTTTTCAGGCGCTGATCAAGCTGGGGCTGGTACCCTACGGAAAAATTATTGATACCGACGCCAGCTGTCCCACTCTTACGTTTAATACCATCGGCAGACACCAATCACGCCTGGTTCGTACAAGAGTTGCCTCCAATCAATCGCCCTGGCTGATGAATACACAGCCCGGAGAAATCTACACGGTTCCGATCTCGCACGGAGAAGGACGCTTTTTAGCAGATGACGCCATGATCGCGCGTCTGGCCGAAAACGGACAGATTGCCACGCAATATGTGGATTTTTCACAAAATCCCACCATGGATATTCACTTTAATCCCAACGGCTCCTGCGCGGCCATTGAGGGTATTACTTCACCCGACGGCAGAGTTTTGGGCAAAATGGGTCATTCCGAACGCATCGGCAAAGGCCTTTATAAAAATGTGCCGGGCAATTTTGATATGGGTATATTTGCTTCGGCCGTATATTATTTTAAATAAGGAGAATTTTTTATGGCTACGTTTTTTGAAGAACCGTCGCATACCTTTAATGAGTATTTATTAATTCCGGGCTATTCCGACAGCACCTGTATTCCTGCTAATGTAAGCCTGAAAACACCGCTTGTAAAATTCAAAAAAGGCGAAAAGCCCGCTCTGGAAATGAATATTCCCATGGTTTCGGCCATTATGCAGTCTGTTTCCGGCGATAAACTCGCCGTGGCGCTGGCCCGTGAAGGCGGCGTAGCTTTTATCTACGGATCACAGACCGTAGAGGAGGAAGCAGCCATGGTAGCGCGCGCGAAAGGCTATAAGGCCGGATTTGTAAAAAGTGATTCCAACATTGCTCCGCAAAATACTTTAAAAGATATTTTGGCCTTAAAGGAACAAACAGGACATTCTACGGTAGCGGTAACAGAGGACGGCACAGCCGAGGGAAAACTGCTGGGTATCGTAACCGGAAGAGATTACCGCGTAAGCCGCATGAGTCCGGATACGCCGGTTTCCGAATTCATGACACCGATGGAAAAATTGATTTATGCCAAAGAAGGAACGACGCTCAGCGAGGCAAACGATATTATCTGGGAACACAAGCTCAATTCCCTGCCTATTGTATCCGAGAGCGGAAAACTGCGTTATTTTGTTTTCCGTAAGGACTATGAGCAGCATAAAAATAACCCGAATGAACTGCTGGACGCCAATAAGCGATATGTAGTCGGCGCGGGAATCAATACCCGCGATTATGCCCAGCGAGTACCGGCGCTTGTGGACGCAGGCGCGGATGTGCTTTGTATTGACTCCTCTGAAGGGTTTTCCCAGTGGCAGAAGCTTACCATCGATTTTATCCGTGAAAAATACGGTGACAGCGTGAAAGTCGGCGCGGGAAACGTAGTAGACGGCGAAGGATTCCGTTATTTAGCCGAGTGCGACGCTGATTTTGTAAAGGTGGGCATCGGAGGCGGCTCGATCTGTATTACCCGTGAAACCAAGGGAATCGGCCGCGGACAGGCAACAGCGGTCATTGACGTTTGTCGCGCGCGTGACGAATATTTCAAGGAAACGGGAATCTATGTTCCCGTATGTTCCGACGGCGGCATCGTGCATGATCATCATATTACGCTTGCTTTGGCTATGGGCGCGGATTTCGTAATGCTGGGACGATATTTTGCTCGCTTTGATGAAAGCCCTACCGCAAAAATTAACATCAACGGTACCCTGATGAAAGAATATTGGGGCGAAGGGTCCAATCGCGCGCGAAACTGGCAGCGGTATGATTTAGGCGGTGCCAGCAAACTTTCTTTTGAAGAGGGCGTTGATTCCTATGTTCCGTATGCGGGAAAGCTTTCGGACAACGTGCGTCAAACGCTGGCCAAAGTGAAAAGTACCATGTGCAACTGCGGCGCAATAACCATTTCACAGCTGCAGCAAAAAGCTAAAATTACCTTGGTTTCCTCGGTAAGCATTGTAGAGGGCGGCGCGCATGACGTTGTACTGAAGAGCAAGCAATAAAAGATATTCCGAAAAATCCAAAAAAATCGTATAAGACAACAAAAACCGACATTCGCTCGATTCGTAAAATGTCGGTTTTATTTTTTAAAGAAAAAACATATTCATTTTTTACAACTGCAATTCATTTGGGAAATTATAAAAAGACGAACAAGAAATTGAGCGTGTCTAAAAAGTCGCACGGATAAAAAGCTGCACAATAAAGTTTTCATCCACTTTTTTTAAAGGCGTGAGGTACCGGGTCCTCCGATTCGCCCAAAGAGGAAGAAATCTTCCCGAAAAGAGCGCCGGAGAGGCGTGAAACGTCCCGACGGGTGTATTACGATTTGGAACCCTCCCCCCATGCGACGCATAAAAATTTTTTGCATCTATTCATGAACAGGTTTTTTGGCAGAGTGAAATGATTATTCTGCGACAGGATGCCGTACCTGGCGGAAAGGATTCGGTACATGCCGCAAGGTCATTTCTGCTCCCTCTCATACAGTTCCGGCGTCAGCTGCGCCATATTTCCGCCGTCTACCACAAGCTCGGCTCCGGTGGTATTGCGAGATTCATCGCTGCCAAAATACCATGCCGCATTGGCAATATCCTCAAATTCGGCGATATCCCTAAGCGGCGTATAATTGGAAAGCGCGTTTTTGCAATCGTTATAATTGGTCTTCCAACGCTCGGTTTTAATCATTCCCGGCAAAACACAATTGCTGCGAATATTATATTTGCCTAAATCAATGGCCAGTGCCCGGCTCAAACTCAGCACACCGCCCTTAGAGCAACTGTAAGCCGCTCGCGAGGGAATTGCCCGATAAGCCGTATTGGAATTGATAAACACAATGGAGCCGCCGCCTTTCTCCTTCATCTGCAGCGCCGCCTGCCGCGCGAGCATAAAATTCCAGCCGATATTGGTATGAACCACATTCATAAAATCCTCAATATCCACGGTAAGCGTATCCTGAGCAATTCCCAGGTTTGCCGCATTCATTACCAAGCAATCCAGCAAATATCCTTGCGCGCGGATATCCTCAAAAATACGGATCACATCGGCTTCATCATACACTTTCATTCCGTAACCTTTAGTATAAACACCGTATTCCACCGCCAAATTTTTTGCGGCCTCCGCTGCTTTTTCCTCATTGCGGGAGCCTACAAACACATCATACCCTTCTTTGGCAAAACGGCTGGCAATCGCATAGCCTGTACCATTGGTTGCACCCGTTACAAAAACCGATTTAGTCATTTTTCTCTTCTCCTTCAAAAATAAAATTCACTTTTTGTCGGGCGAATATCGGTAAGCGCCCCGGTATAATGCCGCAAGGTGTGCGGCTGATACGGATGTTTCAAGCACTCTTCTTCCTTAATTTCAATTCCCAGCCCGGGTTTATCCGAAATATACATATAACCATCCTCATAGCGCAGTGCCTCATTGGTTACCTCCTTGCGCCAAGTGACATCACTGTACATAATTTCCAAAATACAAAAGTTAGGACAGTTCGCGGCCAGCTGAAGCGTAGCCGCGTTGGCCACCGGACCTGAAGGATTATGCGGTGCAAAAGGAAGATACCGGCATTCTGCTTCGGCGGCAATCTTTTTCAATTCCATAATGCCGCCGGCATGAGAAATATCCGGCTGAATATAATCGGCGGGCATCATATCAAAGAATCGGCGATAGTCCCACCGGGTATACAGCCGTTCTCCCGCGGAAATGGCGACCGGAGACTGATCCTTCACGGCTTTTAAGGCTTCCAAACTATCCGGCGGAACCGGTTCTTCAAAGAACATCGGTTTAAACGGCGCCAGCTCCTTGGCAATTTTTATACCCGTGGGAATATTAAACCGGCCATGTCCTTCAATTAAAAGATCTACATTATCGCCCACCGCTTCCCGCACGGCCGCCACGCATTTGAGGGCTTTATCCAAATCTGCCGCGGAAATATTCATATAACTCTTGCCAAAAGGATCCCATTTCATAGCCGTTACCCCGCGTTTGACCGCTTCGGCGGCTTTTTGGCCGAACTCCTCCGGCTCTTTTGCTCCGGCAAACCAGCCGTTTACATAAATGCGTACTTTATCATGAACCTTTCCTCCCAACAGCTGATAGACCGGCACGCCCATAGACTTTCCTAAAATATCCCAAAGTGCCATCTCCACCGCGGAAAGAGCCGACATCAGCACCGGACCGCCGCGCCAGTAAGCGTCACGGTAGATATCATGCCAGTGCTTTTCAATGGTTAAAGGATTTTTTCCTACCAGATATTCCTTAATATGCTCTATCGCTCCGACAAGGGCTTTTTCTTTATATTCTAGCGTAGCTTCGCCCACGCCGTCAATCGCTTCATCGGTGTATACCTTCACAAATACCCAGTTAGTGCGAAAGCAATCGACATTCAGTACTTTAATATCCGTAACCTTCATAATTGTATCTCCTTATAAATTTCAGGAATTACCGCGTTAGGTGCCGAAAAATCGGCAAGGCAAAAATCATCCAACATACCCATATGCAGAGGCACGGTCTTTTTTGCGTTGATTCGCCCCGCAAAATCCGCGGCGTCAAACAGATTCATATTATTCCCCAATCCGTTGACCGGAAGAAATACCGCCTCTAAATTTTTCGGGATATCCTCAAAAATATCGGTATTATAAAGTGTATCGCCGGTAATATAATAGCTTTTTCCCTCCGCTTCTATCAATACGCCGATGGCTTCAGGGTCGGAATGCACCGCGCGAACGGAAAAGAAGCGCACCCCCCTCTCCGTCCAACGGGTATGCGGGGCAAACCATATATAGTTATGTCTCACGCCGTACTTACGGATCGGCTCAAAACAAGAAGGCGCCACCAAACACGTAACCGCCTTTTCCCCCATAAGATAGTGTTCCAGCGTTTCCTCATCGTAATGATCCTGATGATTATGGGTACAGATAATCACATCAGGCCGAATCTGTAAAAAACGTTCTTTCACCGGCACACGACGGAAAGACGCGGGATTCAGCCTTTGACAGCTATTGGAAAGATAGGGGTCTATAACGATAGAAAGCCCACCCGTTTCAAACAGCAGGCCCGCCTGCCCCAGCCAGGTAATCTTCATTGCTCTTCTCCTTTTTTTATCAGCAGTCGGGATGCGGTTTCTTTATAAGGCAAGCAAAGTTTGTTATCCGCCGCCTCATATACCGCGGAGGTAAATACATCCTGATAGAGTCCGTCCTCTTTCACGGTAAGCGTTACATCCGCCCGCGCGTAAACGCCTAAAAACAGGCTATTTACATATACCGGCTCCCCTCCGCTGGTATAAATATGCACTCCCGCCAACTCAGCCACAGCCCGTAAAACACTGCCGGAAAGATTTCCCACGGCACTGTAACAGCTGGTATAATGACAAAACTTTTTTGCCCCCAACGCTATTTTTTCGGAATTCTCATAAATACCCAGAGGAATGACGTCATGATCCTCAATAAAAAACCGCGGCTGAGGCAGCTCTTGATATTTCAGCGCGCCGTAATGTGTATCGACGGTATCCTCTTCGCCGATGAACTGCACAATATTCATATCGGTAAGTCCCTGCATCGCGGCCAGTCCGCCGCTGATATAGTCCGGCGCGTAAATCCACAGCACCGTTCTGCCTCCGGTCTTTATTCTTTCATTGATATATTGCCGCTTTTCATGATTCAGCGCAAAAGCGTCCAAAAAAATCACCAGCTTATATTGTTCAAGGCTAATTTTTTCAAGATCGCACATGGAATACAGGTCATACGGCGCCCCCATCCGCGCAAGCCCTTCACGCTGCTTGCCCAGGCACAGCGTATTCAGTCCGCTGTTTTTATTTACGCCGTAAAGCGCTTCACCGGAAGCAATCACCAGTACTTCGCTGATACTCTTTTGCGGCTGCTTTGCATATTTTTGAGCAATTCTTATCATATCACGGATATTGCCCATCATTTCTTCGGAATAGAACCAGCCTTCAAACATATCAAACCACCACAGGGCGGCGCCCTTAGCGGCACAAAGCATAAAGTCACGCTGCATAACATCCAGCGTTTCCGTTTGATTTTTATACTTACTGTCCCCTCCGGGAATCAGAATACCATCCACTTCCGGCGGAGCTAAATGCGTAATATGGTCAAATTCCAGATAATAAAGCTTATCATGTAAATTCAAGGTATCATAGGTCACCATGAAAGCGCTGGTGGAATCCACTTTGCGATAACCGTAAGAGGATGGTGAAGAAATCATATCGATATCCGGACTTGTAAATACTTTCTCATAGGCTAAATGTCCGTCATTCCACAACCGTGGGCCGTCAAGCTCCAAAAGGTAGCCGTAATAAACACCCAGCAGCTTTTTATGCTGCAATATTTCCTGCGCGCATGCGGCAAAATACAGCACGCTGTCAGCAATCAGCTCGGCATGAAATTTTCGATACTCCATGACATTCTGCCGGCAGCCTTCCGCAACAAACGCACGGCCTTCCACTCCGTCCAATTCACTTTTTGCAGGAACTGCTGCGTTGCGATCTCCCATATATTCCTTAAAAGCTTCTTCTTTTAACGCGTTGGGAGCTTCTTCGTCAAAATGACTGAACCATTCGGTGGTAAAGCCGCAAAGCATAAAATAGCCGTAAAAGATATCTCCGTATTTTTCCTCCACATGAGTAAGAACTGCCTGAAGATATTCCGCAGCCTCCCGACGCCATTGCTTATTGGCCGCGGCTTGCGAAAGATGCGTAAAAGTATTGGGGCATTCAGGATGTTTCTCCAGCCACCAAGGACGTGTATCCAGCTGCACCATCAGCGCAAAATAACAGCCGGGCGCGTTTTCCTTAAAAAGCTCTATTTGCTTATCAATTACCGAAAAATCGAACTGATGAGGACCGATCCAGCTTTCACCGTAAAGAGAATACGGCACCTGCAGCATACTGGTAAGGCCACTGCTTAAAATACTGAAGAGCTTTACGCCCGCGGCGGCAAAATCCGATATATTTTTTGCCGTAGGACGGAACGACTTAAATGAGAGCGGCTCAACAATTTGTCCGTTGATTTCAATCTTCAGCACCCCGTTATATCGTTTTAATTGTACTTGCATTCTATATTTCCTTCTTATTTCTATTTTCTGTATGTAAATCGTAACAGCAATATTATATCAAAAGGAATACCATAAATCAACAATAAAAAACATTCATGATTTTTACGAAATAGAATTACAACGGAATGATGAAAATACAAATGCTTCATTCTTTGTTATATCAAACTCGCCAAAAAAATACATACAGAAAAATCCTAGCATAAAAAGTGCAAGAGCACAAAATACTGTTTATAAAATACGCCATATTTTGATTTCTTTTATCCGCTTATAAAACTTTATAGATATCGATAAAAAATGTTTGAAAAGAGCTTAGCATTTTTATAGATTTCTGTTCATTTCTTTATATTTTAAGTTGGTTTTATAGAATTAGATTTCTTAAGAGCACATTAGGATAACAACTACTTTTCAGTGTTTTTTATAGTTACTTTTACTCTAA
>CAJKLB010000016.1 GCA_905200615.1 uncultured Selenomonadales bacterium
TTTATAATAAAAAAATAAATATTTATCTTGAAATACCGAATGTAAAAATGTATAATAGAAATAAGCAGAAGAATATTTTGCATATATTTTCCGGCGGATCGGAGGAAAGGGGTTTTACAAAATGGATTATCATGCTTCAAAGATAAGGAATGTTGCGTTTATCGGCCATGGGGGTGACGGAAAAACCGCCCTTACAGAGGCCTTGTTGTTTTTGAATGGAAATATAGAACGTATGGGAAAAAATGAAGAAGGCAATACCGTATGCGATTATGATCCGGAAGAGATCAAACGTCATATTTCCATATCGCTTTCAATGGCTCCCGTTGAATTTGACGGTTATAAGATAAACATTATGGATTGCCCCGGATATTTTGATTTTGAAGGCAGTGTAATCAGCGCGCTTTCCGTGGCAGACGGCGCGGTTATTGTGATGTCGGCGGTATCGGGAATTGATGTGGGCACGGAAAAAGCAATGGATATTACCAAAAAGCAAAAATTGCCCAGAGTGTTGTTTATCAATCAGATGGATAAAGAACACGCTTCCTTTACAAAAACGGTTGCGCAATTAAAACAAAAATACGGCAGCTGTATTGTTCCGCTTTTGCTGCCGATTATGCAGCAAGACGTTATGACCGGGTTTGTTGATTTAATTGAAAACCAGGCGTATCATTTCAACGGCCAAAAACGGGGAAAGACGGAAATTCCTTCGGAGCTTGCGGAAACCGTTATGCTGGAGCGTGCCGCGTTGATGGAGACGGCCGCGGAAAACGATGAGGAATTGATGGAAAAAGTTATTATGGAAGAAGAACTTACGCCGGAGGAAATTGTAAAAGGCCTTTCCATAGGAATCGCGGATTCTTCCGCTGTGCCGGTTTTGTGCGGCAGCGCTCTGGAGGGAAAAGGCGTTCGCCTTTTGCAGGATACGCTGATTCGCTTTATTCCTTCCCCTGAAAACAAAGAATTTGCAGGGGAGGAGGATATTCGCGTTTGCAGGGAAGAGGACCCGTTTTCTGCCTATGTGTTTAAAACAATATCGGATCCTTTCGCAGGGAAACTTTCTCTGTTTATGGTGCGTTCCGGTGTTCTTACGGGGGATACGCCCCTTTATAATGCGAACGAGGACAAACAGGAAAAAACAGGAAATCTATATATTTTAAAAGGAAAACAGCAGATTCCCGTGCAAAAACTGTACGCGGGCGATATCGGCGCGATAGGACGCTTGCAGGTAACTTTGACCGGACATACACTGTATTCGGGTAAAAAAATAACGTATCCGGCTATGCAAACACCTTGGCAGGGAATCAGCCTTGCGGTATATCCCAAAAAACAGGGTGATGAAGACAAAGTATTTTCGGGACTTCGCCGCTTAGCGGAGGAGGATATTACTCTGAGTCTTGAAAAAAACGCTCAAACCAATGAAATGCTGTTAAAAGGCCTGGGAGATGTCCATTTGGATGTTGCTATCGAAAAACTCAAAAATAAGTTCAATGCCGAAGCTGAACTGCGCACGCCGGTGGTGCCCTATCGGGAAACAATAAGAAAATCGGTAAAAGCGCAGGGAAAATATAAAAAGCAATCCGGCGGTCACGGGCAGTACGGCGATTGCTGGATAGAATTCAATCCCAGCGACAAAGATTTTGAGTTTATTGATAAGGTGGTAGGGGGCGCGGTTCCTCGTTCCTATATTCCCGCGGTAGAAAAGGGATTGCTTGAGTGTATGCAGAAAGGGGTACTGGCCGGATATCCGGTTACGGGAATCAGCTGCACATTATACGATGGCTCCTATCATCCGGTAGATTCCTCGGAAATGGCCTTTAAGGCGGCGGCGTCTATTGCCTATAAAACGGGCTGTAAAAATGCGGGTCCTGTTTTGCTGGAACCGATCTATACAGTGGAAATTACTGTGCCGGATGATTATATGGGCGATATTATCGGCGATATTAACAAACGCAGGGGAAGAATTTTGGGAATGACTCCTGTTTCCGGCGGACAGCGTATTGACGGCGAAGTACCGTTGGCGGAAATGTTTTATTATGCAACGGATCTTCGATCTATGACGCAGGGGCGGGGATCCTATCAAATGGCTTTTGCCCGGTATGAAGAGGTACCGGCGCATATTGCGGCAAAAATTGCCGCTGCCGCGGGCGTTAAAGAGAATGAAGAATAAGTATTTGCCAAAATACTTTAAATAATGTAAAATACGTATGTGTTTTCGTTACTATGGGAGGAGAAATCATGAAGATCACAGATGTAAGACTTCGCAAAGTAGAAACGGCCGGCAAACTGAAAGCCGTGGCATCCATTACCTTTGATGATGAATTTGTTGTGCATGACATCAAGGTGATTGAAGGAAACAATTCACTTTTTGTGGCGATGCCAAGCGTAAAGAATGCCAGCGGGGAATTCAGGGATGTGGCACATCCTATCAAAACGGAGCTTCGCGAAAAAATATCAAACATTGTGCTCGAAAAGTTTTCACAGGAAAATGAATAATTAACGGAAAACAGGGCCGTCGGCCTTGTTTTCTTATGTGGATTTGGGAGGATTTTATGTATAAAACAGCGGTTATACTTGCCGCCGGCGACGGAAAACGAATGAAATCGGAACTTCCGAAGGTAATGCATAAAGTATGCGGAAAAGAACTGGTTGCCCATGTGTGGAACGCCGTAAAAGAAGTGTCTGATGACGCGCCGGTGGTGGTTACGGGAAATAAGGGCGAACTGATTGAAGCGTTATTAAAGGGAAAGGCGCGTTTTGCCGTTCAAGCCGAACGTCGGGGAACCGCTCATGCCGTACTGTGCGCCAAAGAATATTTGACCGGGCTTGAGGGCTATGTAACGATTACGGCGGGGGATATGCCGCTTATTACAGAAAAAACGTTTCAAATGCTTTTGGAGAAAACGGTTTCCCAGCAGC
Source organism: uncultured Selenomonadales bacterium (assembly GCA_905200615.1). Taxonomy (GTDB): domain Bacteria; phylum Bacillota; class Clostridia; order Christensenellales; family QALW01; genus UMGS1322. Next base: position 2,917 of record CAJKLB010000016.1, read on the forward strand.
TGGATGCCTGTGTTCTTACCGCGGTTGTAGAAAATGCCGACGGGTATGGCAGAATTCTTCGAGATGACTATGGCAACGTCAGCGGAATTGTAGAACATCGTGATGCCAGCCAAGAACAGAAAAAAATTCGTGAAATCAATACTTCAATTTATTGTTTTAAAATCAGTTCCTTGTTGGACGCACTGGCTAAAGTTAAAAATGATAATGCGCAGGGGGAGCTTTATTTAACGGATACGCTTGCCATTTTAAAGGCTGAAGGCAAGAAGATAGGCGGGTATATTGTTGAAAACGCGGTTGAGGCTATGGGAATCAATGACCGCGTGCAGCTTTCACAGGCGGAAAAGGCGATGCGCCGCAGAATCAATGAAACGATGATGCGCGGCGGTGTAACGCTGATTGATCCCGAAAACACTTATATAGAGGCCGATGTGGAAATCGGGCGGGATACCGTGATTTATCCGAATAATTTCATCGGAAAAGGTTCAAGAATCGGTGAGGAATGTGTCCTGTTCCCCGGCAGCCGAATTGAAAATTCGGAAATCGGCAATCGATGTGAAATACAGGCCTCGGTAGTGCTGGAGGCCAGAGTGGGCAGTGAGACGAAAATCGGCCCGAATGCCTATTTGCGTCCTCAGTCGGTTATCGGCGACAGAGTTCGTATTGGCGATTTTGTAGAGGTAAAAAATTCTACTATCGGCAATGGGAGCAAAGTCAGCCATCTAACCTATGTGGGGGATGCTGAGATGGGAGAAAATTGTAATGTAGGCTGTGGTACGGTATTTGTCAATTACGACGGTGCCAATAAGCATCATACGCGGGTGGGAGATCATGTGTTTATCGGCTGTAATACGAATTTGGTTGCCCCGGTAAATATCGGAAATAACGCGTTTATAGCGGCCGGATCCACGGTTACGGAGGATGTGGGAGAAAATGACCTCTGTATTGCTCGTGCCAGGCAGTGTGTAAAGAAAGGCTGGGTGCTTCAAAATAAAAACTGGAAATGATATTTTGGTACTCGCAGGGCTGGGAAATCCCGGCCCTCAATATATCCAAACAAGGCATAATATTGGATTTCGAGTGATCGATTTTCTTACGGCGGAACTAAAGGCTTCCATGCCTAAAGAAAAATTTAACGGGTTGGTTTTTACGGCAAATATGGCAGGGAAAAAAGTACTGCTGGTAAAGCCACAGACTTATATGAATGAAAGCGGCCGCTGCCTGCAGGAATTGATGCAATTTTATAAATTGGAACTTTCGGCCTTGACGGTTATCTATGATGATATTGATTTACCCGAGGGAAAAGTCCGTATTCGCGCGAAGGGCGGTCCGGGCACGCATAACGGCATGCGTTCTATCGTTTCGTTATTAAAAAGTGAGAATTTTTCCCGTATCCGTATCGGAATCGGCAGACCGGAGATGAAACAGATGGATCTTGCGGATTTTGTGCTTGGAAAGTTTTCCTCTGAAGCGGCGGATACTGTACATAAGGCGATATGCTTAGCGGGGGATGCGGCAATGGAATTGATGAAAAACGGATGCGAAGCCGCTATGCAAAAATATAATATATCGGGGTAGATCATGTTTCAGCTATATAAAAACGCACTGACAAAAAGCGTTGACTATATCGGCCTTGAAAAAAATGTCCGGGAGGGGGTAAGCCCCATCTCGGTTTTCGGCGTTTCTGACGGGCAAAAAACGCATCTTGCGGCGGCGCTTTGTGAGGATCGGCCGGTTTTGATTGTAACGCAGGGCTTTAACAGTGCCGAAAAAGTAAAAAATGATTTTGAATTTTATACCGGCAGAAAGGCGGTTCTCTTTCCCGCAAGGGAATATTTGATGCAAGCGCAGTTTGAAAGCGGAGAGGTTCAGCAGCAGCGGATCAAAGCACTGGATGCTGTTTTAGGCGGAGCCAAGACTGTGATAGCGCCGGTGGACGCGATATTGTTTACGATTATGCCGCCGGATAGTTTGCGGGAACTGAAGCTTACCGTTGAACTGAAAAAACGGTACAGTATCGATGAAATCGCTCAAAAATTGGTGCGCTGCGGATATTGCGCGGTTTCGCAGATCAGCGGAAAAGGAGAGTTTTTTATCCATGGCGGGATTGTGGATATTTTCCCCGCAGATTCGGAATTTTGTGTAAGACTTGACTTTTTTGATGATGAGGTAGATTCCATTCGTTTGGTGGATCCGGTCTCACAGCGTTCCATAGAGCGGATTTCCCGAGTAGAAATTTTACCTTTAAGAGAGAGCTGTGCGGGGGAAGAAAAATGCGCAAAAGCGGCGGAAGTATTATTGCAGGAATTGATTAAATTTAATAAAACCTGTCGAGATCGCGACGCGGTGACAAAAGCTACTGATACGTTTTCTCTTGTGGCCGAAAAATTGAAAAGCGGAATTTATTCTTCTTGGGCAGATCAGTTAACGGCATATATTTATCCGGAATATACTTCTCTTTTAGATTATATGCCCCCAAATACCTTGGTTATTTTTGACGAGGTACGGATACAAAAGGAGCACAGTGATAACGCAGAACTTGAGTTCGGGAAGAATATAGCGGATTTAATGGCAGAGGGAAAGGTGCTTCAGCGGCATGCGAATGTTTTCGGAGGCTTTTTGCGTTTTTGGAAACAGGCATTACAAAAACAAGTAATCGCAATGCAGACAATCAGCGGAGCACTTCCAGAGACGGATGCAAAGGCGATCTTTCATTTTGACGGCAGAGTAATGCAGTCTTTTCACGGCAAACCTGAATTTTTAATTCAGGAGGTTAAGCTGTATCAGAATGCGGATTATCAAATCATTCTGTGTGCCGGAAGTGAGGCACGGGAAAAGCGGCTGGAAGAAGAATTTTCTGAGGCCGGAGTGGGGGTTATTCCTCTTAAAAGAGCGGAAAGTACGATCGCATCCGGTCAAATTGCATTGATTTGCGGCTCTGTTGCCAAAGGATTTGAGTATCCGGGCTGTAAATTGGTTGTGATTGCCGAAAATGATATTTTTGCCAATGTCAAGCAGACGCATAAGCCGGTACGAGCAAGCCGCAAAAATGCTATGGATACCTTCGTAGAGTTAAAAATAGGGGATGCTGTCGTACACGAAACCAATGGTATCGGAATCTATCAAGGAATTGTAAAAATTGAAACAGACGGTGTAAAAAGAGATTATCTGTTTTTAAAGTATCGCGATGAGGATAAGCTCTATGTTCCCGTGGAGCAGATGAACCGGGTACAGAAATATATCGCGCCGGATGATACCAAGCCTCGTTTGAGTAAACTGGGGTCTTCCGAATGGAACAAGACGAAGGCAAGAGTTAAAAAATCCATTGAGGATATGACCGAAAAGCTGCTTTCACTTTATCGCGCGCGTGAAGCGGCAGCAGGAATCGCTTTTTTGCCGGATACTCCTTGGCAGAGGGAATTTGAAGAGGATTTCCCCTATGAGGAAACGCCGGATCAGCTGCGCTGTATCGCGGAGATTAAAGCGGATATGGAATCGCCGCGGGTGATGGATCGGCTTCTGTGCGGCGACGTAGGGTATGGAAAAACGGAGGTAGCTCTCCGAGCCGTATTTAAAGCGGTTATGAGCGGAAAGCAGGCGGCTATTCTTGCGCCCACTACAATCCTTGCACAGCAGCATTATAATACATTAAAAACACGCTTGCTTAATTTTCAAGCTGTGCGGGTAGAAGAGCTGAGCCGCTTTAAGACGGCAAAGGAACAGAAAAAAATTATAGCGGATCTTGCTGAAGGCAAGGTGGATATTGTAGTAGGAACACATCGTATTTTGGCAAAAGATGTAACTTTTCACGACTTGGGTCTATTGGTCGTCGATGAGGAACAGCGTTTTGGGGTTGCGCATAAAGAGAAGATTAAGCAGTTGAAAGCCAATATTGATGTGTTAACGCTTTCCGCCACACCGATACCCCGCACACTAAATATGGCGCTTTCCGGCATTCGGGACATGAGCTTGATCGAAACACCGCCGTTGGAGCGATATCCGGTACAGACCTATGTTGTGGAATACTCTGACGCTATTGTACGGGATGCGATCCTTCGGGAAATGCAGCGGGGCGGTCAGGTATATTATTTGTATAATCGTGTACAGGGAATTGATTTATTTGCACAGAATCTGCAGGAATTGGTCCCTCAGGCACGGATCGCCATTGGCCATGGGCAGATGGAAGAACGCCAGCTTGAAAAGGTCATGATGGATTTTTGTAACGGAGAATATGATGTGCTTTTGTGCACAACGATCATAGAAAACGGTGTGGATATCCCCGGTGCCAACACGATTATTGTGCAGAATGCTGAGCGTTTCGGCCTTTCTCAGCTCTATCAGCTGCGGGGCAGAGTCGGAAGATCCAATCGATTGGCTTATGCTTATTTTACGGTTCCCGCGGCCAGAGCAATCGGTGAGGACGCGGTTAAACGGCTGAATGCCATAGAGGAATTTACGCAGATGGGCTCTGGATTTAAGGTTGCCATGCGTGATTTGGAAATACGCGGAGCCGGAAATTTATTAGGCGGCGAACAGCACGGTCATATGTCGCGCATCGGATATGATTTATACTGTAAGATGATTAAGGAAACGGTAGATGAATCTTTGGGCAAGAAAGATGAAGAGGAACCGAAAGCTTCGGTGGAAATGAAAATAGATGCCTATATAAGTGACGATTATGTTCCTAATGAGGCGCTCAAGTTTGCTTTTTACCGGAAAATATCGGATATTAAAAATAGGGATGATATGCTGGATATTCGTGATGAGCTTTTTGACCGTTTCGGCGATATTCCGTCGAGTGTGGAAAATTTACTGAATATTGCGTATATACGGGCGATGGCAGGCCGTCATGGGATAACGGTTATTCGTGAAGAGGGGGGAAATATTGTTTTTATTTTACCCACTCCGGACCTGAAAAAGATATCCGATGCAGTGAATGCTTTTTCTTCCCGTTGTGTAGTGACTGCAGGAAGGGCCTTTGTGGTTGTGTTTAAGACAAGAGGAATCGATGTAACGGAACGCCTTTTATGGATTAAGGAATTTTTGGAATATGTGGATAAAAATAATTAAAATATGAATGAAAAAATGATGAAATAGGGAAAAAGGACTTGATAGAAAAGGGCATTTCTTATATAATAATATGGTGATTGTAATTTGGAGGTTTTATCTATGAAAAAAATTCTGGCAGCGGCACTTGCTCTTTTAACGGCAGTGGGTGTATTCTCAGGCTGTAATCTTGTGGAATCGGATGACGGCAATGTAGTTATTGCTACGGTGAACGGTGTTTCTATATTAAAAAGTGATTATAATGAGATTTATAATTATTGGTATTATTACCTTTTGAATTCTTACGGATATACCGCTGAGCAGGCACAGCAATCGTTGGAGGAAATGAGCAGCGATATTCTGGAGCAGTTGATTGAAGAAGAGTTGATTACACAAAAGGCACAGGAACAGGGCTTTTTAAATTATACACAGGAGGATCGCGACGCTGCGGCCGCTGTAATCAATGAGGACAAGCAAACGTATATTGACAGCCTTGTTGAGCAATATAAAAGCGCGTTTGAAGGCCAGGAAGTAAAAGGAAAAAATGAAGGCGAAAGCGATGACGATTATTTTAAACGTATTGCCGAGCAGAAATATTATAAAAATCTTGAGGATAACGGCACTTCCGAAGAAGAAATGATTCAGGAACAACTGAAAACGGCCGCTCTTGAGAAATTTCAAGAGGAAATGATGGAGGATGTAACGGTTCTGGATTCCGATGTAATTACTGAATACGATGAGCAGTATAATACACAGCTTGAGGAACTTTCAACGGATGCGGATTTTGTATCTGCTTGGAACGGTACTACCTATCAAACATTGGTTTATTATCGGGCCGGTTACTCCTTGGTGCAGCATATTCTGATCAGCTTTGAGGAAGAAGACCAGAAGATATTGCAGGGGTACGCTGAAACCATTGCCGAGTATGATGAGGAAATTAATGATTATACTACCAATATAGAGGAAGAAACAGATGAAACGAAAAAAGCCGAGTATCAGCAATCTTTGGCTCAGGCACAGGAAGATCAGGCAAAATATCAACAGCTGTATGAAGAGGCGTTAAAAGCTGCGGAGGCAAAGATACAACAGGAGACGGATGAGGTTTATGCTTCTGTAAAAGATGCGGATGAAGATACCTTTATTTCCGTTATGTTGGAAAAGACCGGAGATACCGGTATGCAGGATGAAGCTACGGCAAAAAAAGGATACCTTGTAGGTCCCGAGGACGGCATGGCGGAAGAGTTTTCACAGATGGGGCAATCTTTGGAAGCCGGGGAAGTCGGTGAGCCGGTAGCTACTTATTACGGCTATCATATCATCCGTTGTATAAAGAAATTGGATGAGGGTAAGGTTCCGTATGATGATGTGAAAGATGAGATTAAAGAATATCTTACCGAGGCAAAGAAAGAAGAAGAATGGGCAGCTATGATTGAAACTTGGAAGACGGAAGCAAAAATAAAGAAATATCCTAATAAGCTGTAATATAGAATACGATATTTTAAGCTGTTAAAAAGGTCACCGATCGGTGACCTTTTTGTTATAAATAGCCAACAGCATGAGAGGTAAAAATGTTGAGAATAAATACACGGAAAGCAAATATTGCTGGTTTTATAAGGTTAGAATAAAGTTATAAAACCTGTTTTTATTACAATATTATCTCAGTAGATGCTGAAGGATAAAAAGCCGTACCTATAAATGCATTTTGCGTAGGTACGCTACGCTGCGCTACCGTATTAAAAGAAATCTGCCCCGCAGAGGAAAGGCAAACAGGCATACAAGCTGTGATATAAACAATCACAACTCCGTCTACAGCAGCGGAATAAGAATTATCATTCTGATAGGTGAGGGAATCGGCAAAGTAAGAAAAATGCACGGTTACCTCGAATGGCCATACGGAATCACCGGGAATTTTCATTTGCAGGCACAAAGGTACTATCAGAGTGCATGAGGCGGTATAGCGCGTTCCTTCAAAAAGATACGTGACAGAACCCGGTAATTCTAAGTTCCCGCATATATCAGCATACGAATCATTAAAATGAGGTGTTACTGTAAGAGAAGACGGAACTATTGTTCCGGTTCCCCCTGCGTAAAGAGGCGTGACTGTCTCCGGCGCTTGAGAAATTTGCGTGTTTATTATAAAAGGATCCCGATCAAGATCCATACGCACATTATCAAAAATTCTGTTTGCCAGTATACAGGTATTGGAACGGTTATCACAAATTCCGCAGCTTGAAGCGATGTTTGATGATGAATTGGAACAGTTTGTACAATTAGCCATAAATGAACCCTCCTGACGCTTCTAGTATATGCGTCGCCACTGTAAAAGTTGCAAAAGAAAGGTGGAAAAAAACATAAAACTTTTTGTGTTATAGAAAATTCAGTTTATGAAAAAAGCCTATATGGCTCTGATAAAAAATATTTTCATTCAAAATTTAAAGATTTTGTGACTATGTTTTTATTCCGATACCCCAAAAACACTTACTATAGGTCTTTTTGCCTATCGGATTATTTTTCCTTGTACGTATTGGTGAAAAATTCGACGGAGTGTCGTAAAGTTTAATTTTAACTTTATGGCTCATTATTGATTTAAAAATTCCCTTGCTTTAAAAAGCAAGGGAGAAGATTAAAATATCAGATTGGGTTCAGGAGTTAAAATCATCCGGTTCCGTAACAGAAACGTCTTGAGAAGTCATTCCTTTATTTGCCTTCTTTTTTGCTTTTGCGGGCAAAGTGGAATAAATGCCGAATAAAGCTAAAAGATAACCTAATACGATATTGAATATACAATATTGTAAGGTGAGTGTTTTTTCAACATATTCAAATATTGTATAAAATTCTAATTGTGATAAAAAGAGATATAAAAATGCGGCAGAGCCGAAAAAAATCAACAGAGCTAAAGAAATAAGGGAAGCCTTTAGAAAAAGCTTGTCTCTGCTTTGTGTGGCTTTCAGGTAAAGATAAGTACCGATACTGCCTATAAGATAACCGGCGGCGGCAGCGACCTGCGGAAGAAAAACACATAAAAGCCCAAAGAGCAGAGAAAAAATCAGCATTGCCAAAAACATAAGCAGAGTGGGAGAAAATCGTTGAAGAAAAAGAGAAATTTTCTTTGGCTTCTTTTCTAAAAGCTCGGAACTGTATTCTTCTTCAAAAGAAGCGGGAACATCTTTATCTGATAAATTTGTCTTTTCTTGCGCAACAGAAACATCTTGTAGAATTTCTTCAACCGAATGTTGTGAAATATTATCTGCATATATTGCTTTTTCCGTGGGTGGCAGAATATACATATGATCTTTATTTACAATAAATTCATTTATATCCCTGGTGAAAAGAATGTTTACGTATTTCAAAAAATCCGAAAAGCGGGAAATAAATTCCATAATATAGGAGGGCTCTTCCAAAAGCTCCGAAACAAAAAAGATTTTTACTCCCGCGGTTAAAAACTTTAATTTAACGAAATACTGCGCGTTGCTTTTTATATAGTATTCGATTTCTTTTCTTTGATATCGGCTTAAAGGCGGCAAATTTACGCATACGGTTATATACGGTTGGTTTACGGCAATGGTGTAAAGATATCCGCTTACCTTTTTAAACAGTAAGCCGTCAATGCCTCTTTCAAATTTTGTTGTATTTTGCAGCGCTTCAAAAACATCCATATAAACCTCATTATTTTTGCATTTTATAATTATAGTATACCACAAATTGTTGGGATATTCAATAAAAAAACTGCTTGATTTATTGAAACAATAAAAAGGGAGAATTTATTTTTTTATCCGGACAGTATTTGACCGCATTATCTGTTACAATACGTTTGCATAACAGAAAAACAATTGATGATAAGGAGAAAGAAAGATGAGAAAAAAACAATTTTTTAGCGGTGTGGATGCGTCTGTTAACAAAAACAAATATATGATTCATTTTACAGAAGAAATAATGAGAGAGCAAAGCGGAATAGAAGAAGAACTTCGAATAAAAATTTTACAAGACTTTTTTAAAAAGAGTAAGACAGATACGGATTTTAAAGGTTGGTGATCAGAATGCAGGAATCGCCGTTAAAAGAAATAGAAAAATTAAGAAGAGAAGAAGACCTGAAAATTTTTCAAAGAAACAAAAACAGATACGCGGTTATTATCAGAGAAAGTGAGTCTTTAACAGCTTATTTTTTCAGCACGCCTATTTACAGACTGAAGGAGAGGACATTAGTACAGCTGAATTTTACCAATATGAACGGAACGTATATTCATCAAGGAAGCAATGCAATGGTGAAAGTAACAGATCAGGACGTAAAAATATCCAATGAATTAGGAAAAATCCGCATTTTTTTTAATCAACAAAGTTTTGCGGTTCAAAATCATTCATTGGTTTCATCCAATATGCAAATTATTCCTACCTTGAACGGTATTGCTCTTAAGCAGCGGATGAGCGGACAACAAATAAGTTTCCATATTCAAACAGAAAACGTATATGAAATAAGAAGTAACAGTAAATATGTTGCTTTTATGCGTGAAAAATTTCTTCCGTTTGCTACCTTTGGGCTGCTGCCGGGACTTACTGCAGGACGATGCATTCCGACCCAAATGGAAGTAAAGAAAGTGGATGACAGAAATTATCAAATTTTTATTTTTCATACGGCTGCTGAGGAAATTTTTTTTGAATTGAATTTATATGAAGGAAAACTTTTTCAGGATACCACGGTGGAAAGCTATAAGGATTATGAAAACAATGCCTTCGGACCGATAACCTTTTTAGGAAATACCGAGATTTTCGGACAGCAATGGCTGTATAGCCGTCCTGACTTATCCCGGCTGAGCGATTGGGAAGCAGGCAGTATTCGTCGTGTACGGCTGCATATTCCCGTTTACGGAAAGCTGGAAGGAACGGCTGCCGCGTATCCTTTGACAGAGCGCTTTTGCAGCTTTGGATCAATGTGGAACAATAAAATTCAGCCTGTTTCCCAAAAACGGGAAGGAAGCTTTGAAAACGGATATCAGAGCTTTGAATTGACTGATTTTATAACTACGTTCAGCGGTGGATTCAAAAGAACAGAGGGAATGGTTTTGAAGAATAACGGTCCGGGATATACCGTTATGGCGACAGGGGATAATTATTACACACCTCAAATTTTAGAAATCAATTATATTCCCTGAGTTGAACCGGTACAGCAACACCTCTATTATATCGTACAGGCTTTCATAAAAATTTTGAACCGCTAAAGAACAACGGCAGAGATTCCTCACTTTCTCTGCCGTTAGTAGTTATATAAATTTGCAAATCCTTCAGTTGTTTCCGAATTAAAAAATCAGCTTTTCTTTTATAAAGGTTACCACATTTTCCACAGGCAGGGTTATTTGCTGCATCGTATCGCGGTCACGCACGGTAACGGTTCCCTTTTCCATGGTATCAAAGTCCACGGTGATACAATAAGGAGTGCCGTTTTCGTCTTGACGGCGGTAGCGTTTGCCGATGGAACCCGCCTCGTCATAATCGGTGGGGAAATGTTTAGCCAGCATAGTGTGAATTTCCAGGGCTTTTTCCGAAAGCTTCTTTTGCAGCGGCAGTACCGCACATTTAAACGGCGCAAGAGCCGGATGAAGATGAAGCACGTTACGGATTTCTCCGTTTTCCAGCGTTTCTTCTTCAAAGGCGTTGCAGAGAAACGCCAAGGTTACGCGGTCGGCACCCAAAGAAGGCTCTACACAGTAAGGAATATACTTTTCGTTAGTAACGGGATCAAGATATTCCATATTTTCGCCGCTGTGCTGCGCGTGGCTCTTTAAATCATAATCTGTCCGATCAGCAATGCCCCAAAGTTCGCCCCATCCAAAGGGAAATAAGAATTCAAAATCAGTTGTGGCTTTGGAATAGAAAGACAGTTCTTCCGGACTATGATCGCGCAGACGGAGAGATTCTTCTTTGATGCCTAAGTCAAGCAGCCATTTTTTGCAGAAAGAACGCCAATATTCAAACCATTCTAAATCGGTTCCCGGCTTGCAGAAAAATTCCAATTCCATTTGCTCAAATTCACGGGTACGGAACGTAAAGTTGCCGGGGGTGATTTCATTGCGGAAAGATTTTCCTATTTGGCAGATACCAAAAGGAACTTTTTTGCGTGTAGTGCGCTGTACATTTTTAAAGTTTACAAAGATACCCTGGGCTGTTTCCGGACGAAGGTACACAGTAGAAGAGCTGTCTTCGGTTACGCCCTGAAAGGTTTTAAACATCAAATTAAACTGACGGATTCCCGTCCAATCTTCTTTTCCGCAGTCGGGACAGCAGATATGATGCTCTTTAATATATTCTTCCATTTGACTGTTGCTCCAGCCGTCAACCACCATATCCTTTCCGTTCTTGTGGTTAAAATCTTCAATCAACTTATCCGCGCGGCTGCGGGATTTGCAAGCTTTGCAGTCCATCAGCGGATCAGAAAATCCACCGACATGACCGGAAGCAACCCAAACCTGGGGATTCATTAAAATAGCGCAGTCAACGCCAACATTATATGGACTTTCCTGTACGAATTTTTGCCACCAAGCTTTTTTTACATTGTTTTTGAGCTCAACGCCAAGAGGACCGTAATCCCATGTGTTTGCAAGGCCCCCGTAGATTTCAGAGCCGGGGAATATAAATCCTTTACCTTTGCAAAGCGCGATAATTTTTTCCATATCCATAAACCATTCCTCCGCTGTAACTAACATACTAATAACATTATAAACAAAAAGTCCATTCTGTCAAAGGAAAACATTCACACAGTATAAAAAGGCAGTTTTTTGGGGAAAGAAAATGAATGGACAACTATATGTTGTACGTATGTAATGATTCAATTAATAAAATGTTTCTAAAATAAAAATTTCCTATTGCATTTTAAAGGAGATTGTTGTATAATCAAATTACCAATGGAGATTAGGAGGATTTTTTATGAAAAAGTTTTTGGTAGCCTTACTGGTTATCTGTGTTGCCTTTTCGTGTTTTAGCTTTGCGGTATTTGCCGAAGAAGCGGCTACGGAAAATACCGGCGATACCAACACTGCCACAAAAACAGTGGAAAGCCTAGTTGGCGCTTATTATCTTCAGGGAGAGTGCAGTTATGGCTCACTGCCCGGAGGCGCTACTTATCAAACTGAATATGATTGGAGTATCTCTGATCAACTTGCTAAAGCATTGGACGGAACCAATCGTGTTCCTTTCTATGCGGGAGAAAATGAGGACGGAAGTCTGTTCTTTGACAGAATGGCACAGCAGGCCTTTAAATATGAGATAGAGTATGCTATTTCTGCGGGAATTGATTTTATTGCTTATCGGTATTATCCCGGCTTTGGATCGGTAGGCGGTCAGAAAAAAACGCTCCAGTTCATGAATAACCAATTAAAGATGCATTCAACGCTTGCCGGTCAGGATATAGGCTTTTCTAAAGAAGTAGACTTTGCACTTGTGTTGGATGAGGATTTTAATGCTGCTAAGGATGCCGATCTTATTATTGATGAATTTATTGTTGTTAAAGGTTATTTAACAGCTGCCGACGGCCGTCCCGTTGTCTTTATTCTTTGGAATGATGATATTGCAACGCAGATTTCTTCTACAAATAAAAAATTGGCAAAGGTTATTGCCGACGGTCATAACCCCAAGAAAAATGCACCGGCGACATTGTTTGATGAAAGCATTGAATCCATGTATGTAGTTGCGTTGAACGCCCCCAGCTATGAAGAAGCGATTGCCGCCGGCGCAGATGCGATCTCTTGGTATGAGGGCTCCGGAACTGACGGCGAGGCGTATACTTCCATGACGCAAAAGGTTGAGGCAAATTGGTCAAGCGCGGAGAGCAATGTAATCCCCAATGTGGTAACAGGCTTTGATAAGCGCGTACTTGCGGCCAATCCTATTGAAGTAACGATGAAGAAGTATTCTTCCGATAGAACCACTTCGGTACGTTATTCAAGAACGGGAACGGAGTCAGATTATGTTGCCGCAGCAACACCGGCTGAACTGGTGGAGCATCTGAAGAAAGCGGTTGCAACAACAAATAAGCCGCAGGATTTCGGCGCGGTTATGGTATATGCTTGGGATGATTTTGCAGGCGGCGCTTATCTCTGCCCTACAAAGACGGATACAGAGTTTGAATATGAATTCTCCTATCTTAAAGCTATGAGAGAGTATTTTTACGGTACTGCTGATGGTTTCCCCGTAATGGAATCACCTTATGGCCCGGAAGCGACGGCAACACCTGGCCCTGGAGAAGAGGGAAATACGAATGCTGTTGGTGGATTCAGTTTGTTTGGCCTTGATATGATTTCTTCTATTGCGATTCTTGTTGGAATAATTGTAGTAGTTGTGGTTGTAATTGTAGTTATTGCATCCTCCTCAAAGAAAAAGAAACCGGCAGAAAAAGCGAAGAAGACAGAGCCTGAGAAAGAACCTGAAAAGGAACCGGAGAAAGAGTCAGAAAAAGACGAAAATAAATAAAAAGCCAGCTGCCCGTTTCCGGGCAGCTTTTTTGTGATATGAATAAGAAAAAAGCAGAAATAATTATAAAAAAATTAGATAACTTATATCCGGAGGCGGATACACAGCTTATTTTTAATAATACCTATGAACTTTTGGTAGCGGTTATGCTGTCAGCTCAGTGTACCGATAAAAGAGTGAATGTGGTAACGGCAGAGCTTTTTAAAGAGTATAATACGCCTGAGAAAATGCTGACGCTCACCCAAGAAGAATTGGAAAAAAAGATCTTTTCCTGCGGCTTTTATAAAAATAAAGCAAAAAATATATTGGCCGCGTCTCAAATTCTTGTATCGAATTATAACGGTGAAGTTCCCGGTGACTGGGAAGCCCTTCAGAAGCTGCCGGGAGTGGGAAGAAAAACCGCCAATGTAGTTGCCGCTGTGGGATTTGGGATTCCTGCTATCGCGGTAGATACGCATGTTTTTCGGGTTTCTAATCGCATTGGTCTTACGAAGGCAAAGGATGAGCTGCATACCGAATTGCAATTGCAAAAATTGATACCCAAAGAACAATGGTTAAAAGTACATCATTTAATCATTTGGCATGGAAGATATTGCTGTGACGCGCGGAAACCCAAATGCAGCACTTGTATTCTTGCTGAGGACTGTGCGTATTATGCTTGTTTGCCAAAGGAGAAATAATATGATACAATACCCCATGTTTTAGGGGGAATTTTATGTTTATTGATTTGGTAAAAATTTATATAAAAAGCGGAAACGGCGGAAACGGCGCCTTATCTTTTCATCGGGAGAAATATGTGCAGGCAGGCGGTCCTGACGGCGGAAACGGGGGAAAAGGCGGGGATATTGTCTTTGTTGCTGATCCTGATATGCGCACATTACTGGATTTTCATTTTCAAAAATATTTTACCGCGGATAACGGTGAGAATGGCGCGGGGAATTTGCGCACAGGTGCCGGAGGGAAAAATTTAGAGATTCGTGTTCCTCGCGGCACCATTATAAAAGACGCGGAAACCGGACGGATACTTGCCGATATGTTTCATCCAGGCGAAAAAAAAGTTCTTTTGTCCGGTGGAAAAGGCGGAAGAGGAAACGCCAGCTTTGCTTCGGCGAAGCTTCATACGCCTAATTTTGCGCAGGAAGGGGAAATTACCAAACAAAGGCAGGTTATACTGGAATTAAAAACAATTGCTGATGTCGGATTGGTTGGCTTTCCTAATGTGGGAAAATCCACAATTCTTTCAATCATTTCCCGAGCAAGGCCTAAAATCGCTAATTATCATTTTACCACACTGGAACCCAATTTAGGCGTAGTAAAAATTGATGACTGCACTTTTGTCGCGGCGGATATACCCGGGTTGATAGAAGGAGCCGCAGAAGGAGCGGGGTTAGGTCATTCTTTTTTACGCCACGTGGAACGAACTCGGATTATTGTTCATGTGCTGGATATTTCCGGGAGCGAAGGACGCGATCCGGTACAGGATTATCGTATTATCAATGAAGAATTGAAACAGTATTCTTCAGTTTTAGCGCTGCGGCCTCAAATTATTGCGGCTAATAAATGTGAACTTCCCGGCGCCAAAGAAAACTTGGAGCGATTAAGAGCGGAAATAGGGGATATACCGGTATTTGAGGTTTCAGCCGCGATGAATAAGGGCTTTATACCGCTTTTACGCGCGGTGGCAGAAAAACTTGGTGAATTACCCCCGCCGGAGCCGGTTGCCGAAGAGACAGAGATATCATATCGTGAAGATCCCAACGAATTTAGGATTATAAAAGTTTCGGGTGAGTTTTTTATAGTGGAGGGAACGCTGGTAGAAAATCTTTTCCGAAAGGTAAACTTCGAAGATACGGTTTCTTTGGATTACTTTCAGCGTATGCTTCGTGAAAAAGGAGTGATTGCCGCTTTGCGTGAAAAAGGTGCGAAAGACGGCTCTGTTGTCAGGATTGGGGAGATGGAATTTGATTTTGTTGATTGATATGCTTTAATAGCCACAATATTATCCCAAAAATCGTTAGCAGCGAGCCGCATACAATATAATAGATTTTATACGGCGTTATTATACTGATCAGCAAAAGTATGACGCCGTATTTTATTGCAAATTTTTGAAAAGATTTTGAGAATATACCTGCTTTTAAACGGGAAAATTTTGTACCCGGGGCAGCGGACGCAATTTCGGGTAAAATAGAAAGATCCACTTTGGAAAAAATATCTTCACGGCTATGTTCGGTATATTTTATGCCTAAAAGCGCGGCGAGATCACGGCAGCCGGCGGTAAGTCCGTTTAGAGAATAGACGTCAAAATGTTTATCGATACCGTATTTTCTTAAAGCAGAAAGCAGTTTTTCTTCATTTAGACCTTGAAAAGAATTATCGGATAACGTATATTCTCCGTCAAAAAAACCGGAAAACGTTTTTTCTTCCAAAAGCATGAGCTTGCTGCGAAGCACTTCTTTATCCAGGGTTATTTTTGCTTTTTTTTGCTGATATTGACTAACTTTTTTTCTGATAGTATAATATAAATAAGAAAGAAGAAAGGCCGCGCATAAGGAAACGATCATTGCTCCGTTTCTAGTGGGAAAAATATATTCTGCGGCAGCATAGAGCAGAATAAAAAATATAGGATATAATAATATACTGAAAATAAGTATCATGATCTCACCTCAGTTAGATTATTGCTCAAATACTAAAAGGATATACGGAAAAGTTTATGAAAATAGGAATCATCGGCGGCAGCTTTGATCCGGTGCATAAAGGACACATTGAGATGGCGCTGTTTTGCCGAAAAAAGTTTGAATTGGATCAATTGATGTTTTTGCCATTGGGGGACGCTCCGCATAAGAAAAAGATAGCGCCTAAAGAATTGCGTTTAAAAATGTTGGAAGTTGCTTTATCAGGACTGGAAGGCTGCTTCATCAGTCAACTTGAGCTTGAAAGGAGCGGCAAAACCTATACGTATGATACCATGCGCTGGCTGAGGGAGCATACGGATGCTGAGTATTTTTATATCATAGGCGGTGATACGGTCAATACAATGCATACGTGGTACCGCGCGTCTGATGTTTTTTCGCTTACCGAATTTATTGTGGTTGACCGGAAGGGTGTTGATATAACAGAAGGACTTATACGGGTACAGAAGATGGGGGCAAAGCT
Source organism: uncultured Selenomonadales bacterium (assembly GCA_905200615.1). Lineage (GTDB taxonomy): Bacteria > Bacillota > Clostridia > Christensenellales > QALW01 > UMGS1322. The sequence continues at coordinate 19,570 of CAJKLB010000016.1, forward strand.
TCATTTAGCGGAATATACGGCTCCGGATATTTCTTCTACCGAAATCAAAGAGAGAGTACGGGCGGGAAAAAGCATAAAAGGCATGGTACCGGCCGCAGTATTGGAGATTATACAAAAATATGAATTATACAGAGATTGAAGCAATAAAAGATAAATTAAAGGCAGCTCTGCCTGAAAAAACTTATTTGCACAGCTTAAGAACCGTTTGTATGGCCATGGAACTTTCACTTGGCAGCACGGCTGATCGTGATGTGGTTTTTCTGGCGTCGCTGCTGCATGATTGCGCCAAAAAGAGGATGCCGGACGAAAGACACTTGGCAGAATTAAGGGATTTTATAGGATATGATTCGGTAATTCATGCGCCGTTGGGTGCGATGATTGCAAAGGAGGAATACGGGATCCGTGATGCTCGGGTTCTGGATGCCATACGATATCACACAACCGGAAAGGCAAAAATGACGATAGAAGAAAAAATTGTTTTTTTGGCCGATGCCATTGAGGACGGAAGAGATTATCCGGAGGTTGCGTATATTCGGGAACAGACAAAGTGTTCTCTAGATAACGGCGTGCTGGCAAGTTTGAAATCTACCGTGAATTTTGTAGAATCAAAGGGAAATGCCGTTCATCCGCTTACAATAGAAGCGATGGATTATTTAAAAAATGAAAGGGAAATGATATGAAAAGAAAAGATTTAGTGCAAAATATTTGTCAAGCCGCGGCAGAAAAGAAAGCTGCGGATATTGTTGTAATTGATATCACCCAAATGAGTGTGATTGCCGATGATTTTATTATTTGCAGCGGAAACTCCAAAGCACAAGTAAAAGCAATTTGCGATAATATTGAAGAAAAATTGCAAAAAAACGGCGCAAACGCCTCCAAGATTGATGGATATGAAGAAGCAAGATGGATCGTTATGGATTACGGGGATGTGCTTGTTCATATCTTTAAGGATGAAGATCGTATTTTTTATAATCTCGAGCGTTTATGGAATAACGGCGTCAATGCATATGTTTACAAGGGTGAATAAACCTTTTTGTTGAATAAGCCGGAAAAATAAGGGAATATGTTTCCTGTTGCAACCGGGAATGTTCTGTGATATAATATTTCAAATTCTATATTGATAAAATCGGCATATAAATCAATATAGCTTGTTTTTTTGTTGTCTTAATGAACGCGCAGTGTGTTTTAAGACAGAAAATAATCATCTTTACTATAAGGTGGAAAAAATGATTGGATTGGAAATTCTATGCAAGTAACCGCCGTTTTTGCCGCGATAAGCGGTGCAATTTGTATATTTACCTGGATATATTGTATCTATCATGTAGTCATTGCTCTTTTTGGATTAAAACCGATAAAACCTAAACAAAAGCTTTTTGATAAACAGCATAAATTTACGGCAATTATATCGGCAAGAAATGAAGAAAAAGTTATTGCAAAATTAGTTGCCAGCTTGAAACAGCAAAAATATCCGTCAGAATTGCTGAATATTATTGTAATCGCTGATAATTGCACGGATAATACGGCAAAGGTAGCCGCGCAGGCAGGCGCCGCTGTTTATGTGCGTAATGATAAAGAGCATGCCACCAAAGGCTTTGCGCTTCAATGGCTGTTTTCACAGTTGTTGAATGATGAAGCTTTTGATAGTGACGCTGTTTTTATTTTTGACGCGGATAATGTTGTGGACAGTCATTTTACAGAAGCAATGAACCAGCAGCTGTGCTGCGGCACGATTATGGGACAGGGATATCGGGATTCAAAAAATCCCGGCGATAATTGGATCAGCGGGGCGCATTCCATTTATTTTTGGACGCTGATGCGGTTTTGCCTTCGGTCACGGAGAAACCTCAATATGTCAGGTTTTTTAGGCGGTACGGGATTTATGATAAAAACGGAAATCCTTCGCAGAATCGGGGGCTGGAATGCTTGGGAAATCTGTGAGGATGTAGAATTTTCCATGTATCGTATTGCGGACGGAGAAAAAATTGATTTTGTTCCCGAAGCGGTATTTTATGACGAACAGCCCGTTAAATTCTCACAATCTTGGAATCAGCGTGTTCGATGGACAACGGGCAATTGGAAATGTATTAAAAGCTGTGTACCGGGGTTGTGGAACGGACGAAAAAAGAATTTTAAAAATTTTCTTGACGGTTTTATGTTTTTAATGTCGGTTCCCAGTGTCTTATTGGGAATGTTAGGGCTCCTGTTTTCTTTTGCGGGAGTACTTACTGCCGGAAAATATATGTCATGGGGATTAATCGGAATTGTTCTTTCCTTGCTTTTAAGTTATATCGCAATGATCTTTGAAGCAATTTTTATCGTTTTGTTAGAGAAGAAGAAAGTGAAAGATGTTTGGAAAGGGATTTTGGGATTTCCGATTTTTCTTATAACGTTTATGTTCGCCAGCTTTTGGGGAGTTGTAAAGCCTGTAAAGAAGTGGAAGCCTATTGAACATGCATGTTCGCGCGATATTGATGAAGTAGAAAAGAAAATTGTTTAAAATATTTTATGCGGAGAAAGAGGTAGTTTGTATGAAAAGTAAAGAAGAACTTAAGCTTAGGTTGGATGTGAACAACATGATGGCAGAATATATCGGAGAAAAAGGCTTTACGGAAAAAGAACTTGAAGAGGCCGTTCCTCTGGCTGAAAAAGCGTTTCAGTATGTAGCCCGGAACCGCGGAACAGGAATGATGGGCTGGACGGAACTTCCTTATAATCAAGAAGCAGTTGTACAGGATATTTTAGCAACCGCGCGAAAAGTACAAGAAAATTTTGATTTTTTTCTAGTACTTGGGATCGGAGGTTCCGCGTTAGGTCCTATTGCTATACAGCAGGCACTGAATCATTTGCACTATAATGAGCTTTCAAAGGAAAAAAGAAACGGCTGTCCCAAATTATATGTAGAGGATAATATTGATCCTGAAAGAATGAGCGCATTATTTGATGTAATCGATATTGAAAAGACATGTATCAATATTATCTCCAAATCCGGCAGTACCAGCGAAACTATGACGCAATATCTTGTACTTTGGGATATTTTGAAAGAAAAGTTGGGCGCGCAGGCGGCGGAACATGTAATTGCCACAACAGACGCGGCGAAAGGAAATTTAATTAAACTTGCGCAGAAGGAAGGCTTTAAAAGCTATGTAATTCCTGATGGCGTAGGAGGAAGATTCAGTGAGATGTGCCCGGTAGGGCTGGTTGCTGCGGCTGTGTGCGGCATTGATATTCAGGCAATGCTTGACGGCGCTGCGTATATGGATGAATTAGCTGCCAGCGGCGATATTTATAAAAACTCTGCATTGATGGCTGCAACGATGCAATACCTCGCAATGCAGAAAGGATATAATATTTCTGTTATGATGCCTTATGCCGACAGCTTAAAATATATGGCGGATTGGTATTGTCAGCTTTGGGGAGAGTCTCTTGGCAAAAAGTATAATTTAGAGGGGAAACAGGTAAATGTGGGACAAACACCGGTAAAAGCTTTGGGTGTTACGGACCAGCACAGTCAGGTACAGCTGTATACGGAAGGACCTTTTGATAAAGTAATTACATTACTGGGCGTGGATCAATACCGCGCGGAGGTTGTGATTCCTCAAGGGTGTGAAGAGATACCGGCGGTAAATTTCCTTTGCGGTCATACAATGAATGAATTGATAACGGCTGAACGAATTGCTACGGAATACGCGCTGCTGAAAAGCGGACATTTAAATCATACGATTATGCTGCCGGAGGTCAACGCTTTTACCATTGGTGAATTGATGTTCTTCTATGAATTGGAGACCGCTTACTGTGGCGCTATGCTGGAAATTAATACGTTTGATCAGCCGGGAGTGGAAGAAGGAAAAAATGCGACCTATGCATTGCTGGGACGGCCGGGATATGAAGACAAGAGAGCTGAATTAGAGAATCGCCCGCAGAAAAGCTGCAAATTTATTATTTAATAGTTTTTTCGATGTCAAAACAAATTTAAATTTTTGATGAAATTTATGTTTATATCAAGCGGCCTCGAATCTGCCTTTAGCAGATTCGAGGCCGTTTCGTCTATGCGTATAAAAGAAGAGCAATCTATTTTATGGGGCAGTAATTTCTCTCGGTGCAATAGGGGGCTGCAATGGGAAAACAAAAAATTTTATAAGGCAAAAAATGCGGAATAATATGCTTTTTTGTCTGTAGGATAACAAATGCTATATTCTGTATAAGGTGATTGCATCGTAGTTTATTCTACAGAACTTTCGGTTATTGTGAGTATTAATAATTAAGCCTTATAGGACGATCCTTCGATTATGGTTTTTTATTTTCCGAGAGCGCTTTTTTTGCGGAAAAATAACGATATACCTCTTGAGCACTGGCGGCATTCATCGAAGGAACAGAAGTCAGCTCTTCCAAAGAGGCCTCCTGAATACGGGCAACGGTATGAAACGCTTGTATCAATTCTTTTTTACGTTTTGCGCCGATGCCGGGAATATTGTCCAGCTCTGATACCAGGGAATGCTTATTGCGCAGCGAACGATGAAAGGTAATGGCAAAGCGGTGTGCCTCATCCCGAATGGCTTGAAGTATTTGTAAGGCGGGGGAGGAGAGGGGAAGAAGAATGGGCAGGGGAGAGCCCGGAATATAGATTTCTTCCAATCGCTTGGCAAGTCCGATCATAGGAATATTTAGTGAAAGCTCGTTTAAAACCTGTTTGGCGGAGGAAAGCTGACCTTTTCCCCCGTCAATAATGATCAGATCGGGCATTTTTTCAAAACCGGTTTGCTTGTTTTTTCCGCTGGTGTAGCGGCGGGTAGTCACTTCGCGCATGGACGCAAAGTCATTGTTCTGTGCCTGCCGTATTTTAAAGCGGCGATATTCTTTTTTATCCGGTTGACCGTTTGAAAACACTACCATGGAAGCAACGGTATCGGTACCTTGAATATGTGAAATATCAAAGCATTCCAGTCGAAAAGGAGGCGCTTTTAAACCTAATACTCTTTGCAGCTCTTGAAGGCCGTTATGGATGCGCTGCTCCTTGTATGAAAGGCTTGAAGTCGATTTTTCAAGCTTTTCCAGTGCGTTTCGATGAGCCATTATGCATAGATCATGCTTTTTGCCTCGCTGAGATACTGTGATATGAACCGCTCTGTTATTTGCCTGAGAAATGAGGCTTTCGGTAAGTTCTTTATCCTCCGGCTCAATCGCGCATACGATTTCTTTAGGCAACACCGCACCTGAAATATAATGCTGAATGATATATTTGGCAAGCAGTTGATTTTCGGTATCGTATTCAACGCCGCTCTGCTCTTCTGTGTGAATCCCGATCAGTCGGCCGCTGCGAATGTACAGCGAACAGATCACCGCGTAGGTGTTCTTTAAAATAACCGCGATTACATCAAGATTCTGATCTTTATCCAGTACGATTTTTTGTTTGGCTAAAATTTCATCGGCACGTTTCAGCTTATCCCGAATCTCCGCCGCACGCTCAAATTCAAGGGCTTCCGCGGCACGTTCCATTTTTTCTTTCAGCGTATGGAGAGCGCCACTTTGGTTTCCCTTCAAAAAATCAATGATTCCGTCTACATTCCGCCGGTATTGCTCATTGTTGCGGTCAACACAGGGAGCCGGACAGCGACCGATGTGATATTTGAGGCAGGGGCGTATTTTAGTACTTTTTGTAAAATCATAGTTACAGGTGCGCAGAGGATAAAGCTCAAGCGCGATATCGGCGATTGCGCGCGCGCTCCCGCCGCCGTGATACGGACCAAAATAGAGCGCACCGTCAAATTTCATTCTGCGCGCCAATTCTAATTTAGGAAACGCCTCGGCAGGATCAATGCGCAAATACGGATAGCCTTTATCGTCTTTTAATAGGATATTATATTTGGGTTTATATTGTTTAATCAAATTGTTTTCCAGCAAAAGTGCTTCTAATTCATTCCCCGTTACGATATACTGGATATCGGCTATATTGGAAACCAGCTGTTTTGTTTTGGTATTGAGATCGGAAGAATGAAAATACGAACGTACGCGGTTTTTCAGGATTCTCGCTTTTCCTACGTAAATGACCGTATCGTTCGCATCTTTATATAAATATACACCCGGTTCTGCCGGAAGGCTTTTCAGTATCGCTTGGAGATCCATATCAGTTAAAATCACTTACATGAAGCATACCCTGAAGCAGAATTTGCCCGATGTGATCGTCATCCAGTGAATAATAAACAATTTTTGCGTTTCGGCGATATTTGACAATGCGGCTGTTGCGCAGTGTTTTCAGCTGGTGTGAAACGGTAGATTGATTCATATTGAGCGTAGCGGCGATATCCGAAACACACATTTCGTTCATCGTAAGAAGATACAGAATTTTCAAACGTGATTCATCGGCAAAAAGCTTATAAAAATCGGCAAGATTCATTAAACTGCGTTCATCGATAAGCCTTTGAGACATGGCTTCTACTAATTCCGCATTGATGATCGGTCTGTTCTGAGCATTTTCAGACATATTATTGCACTCCTTAATGTATACATATGAACATTTTTACATGCAATAGTATATTCTAAAAAGGAATAGCTTGTCAACTGATAAATTTGCAATAAAAAGAAATTTTGTGCATATAATCCAATCGGGGTGATCATGATTGAAAAGGTATATTTATATAGGAATTGCGGTAATACTTACTTTAGGAATTCTGATGCACTGTTTTGTGTATGATGATTCGGTTTCTGCAATCAGTACCGGAGGAAAAGAAAAACCTATATACAGTGTGGAAACTGACGAAAAAAAGATCGCGATCAGTTTTGACGCAGCCTGGGGAGCGGATAAAACAAAAAACATTTTGGATATCCTTGATTCCTATGAGGTACATGCAACCTTTTTTTTGGTAGGATTCTGGATTGAGAAATATCCGGAAATGGTTAAGGAAATCTATGACCGCGGACATGAAATCGGAAATCATTCTCAAAATCATCCGCAGATGAGCAAGCTTTCCAAACAACAGATGATTCAGGAGATCACCTCGGTTAACCAGCAGATTGAAGCGATTACAGGGCAAGCGCCTACCGTATTTCGGCCGCCCTACGGTGATTACAGCGATACGGTAGTACTTACCCTGCGTGAGCTGAATATGCATGCCATTCAATGGTCAATCGATTCTCTTGACTGGAAAGAATACGGCCGGCAGCCGTTGGTGGAAAGAGTTCTGAAAAAGGTGTGCGGCGGAGATATTATTCTTTTTCATAATAATGCAAAATATACTCCCGAAGCATTGCCGGAAATTTTAGAAAATCTTACGGCGCAGGGGTATGCCATCTGTTCTGTCAGTGAGTTAATTTATACAGAGGATTATACCGTAGATATGCAGGGTGTACAGCATAAATGTAGCTGATGTGAATATTTCTTTCAAAGATTTCACAAATCATGCAACGAACTAACACATTGATTGAATATAATAAAATCAATAAATACTTGTACACCAAGGAGTAAAGAATAATTCGGCGGTATGCGGAATATATTTAAGCAAATACTTTTTAGGAGGCAGATTTGTTATGGTTCAGCCAACAAACAACAAAATTACATTATGCGGTACAGTAACGGAAGTGCCGGAATACAGCCACGAGGTTTTCGGTGAAAGTTTTTATACTTTTAAATTAAAGATCGGCAGATTGTCCGGCCAAGCGGATATATTGCCCGTTATGGTGTCGGAAAGGCTGCTGTCGGGATTTGAAATTGCGCCGGGCAAGCGATTTTTAATAGAGGGACAATTGCGTTCTTACAATATTGTTGCGGATAATAAAAGCCGTTTACAGCTGCAGACGTTTGCGCGAGATATCAGCGAGGCGCAAAGCGATGAAGATATTAATAATATTATACTTGACGGGTATATATGTAAAACTCCCGTTTATCGTGTAACTCCTTTTGCCAGAGAAATTGCCGATGTACTGATTGCCGTAAACAGAGCGTACGGAAAAAGTGATTATATTCCGTCTATTTGTTGGGGCAGAAACGCGCGCTATTGCCAGCAATTGCGGGTAGGAGAAAGCATTCATGTTGAGGGAAGACTGCAAAGCAGAGAATATCAAAAAAAGATAGACGAAGAAACCGTTATCAATAAAACAGCCTATGAGGTTTCGGTTTCTAAGCTTTTTGTGGGAAAAGAAGAAACGGAAAACTGTGAAGCTTCTTCCGATGATTCGCAGGATAGTCAAGAGTAATAAAAAGCATTGCGTGTTTTTGAAAAAAAGAACGCAATGCTTTTTTTAACGCCATTAGACAGGGGGCTCTGAAAGCAAATAACCATCCGCTATGAGGCAGGGCGGCGAAAGGCAAAAAATGAAATATGGGTAGGAGACACTACTTACATTCCAACAAAATACGGTTGGCTGTATTTAGCCGTTTTTATTGATATATTCTCTAGGAAGGTAGTTGGCTGGGTATGGATACCGGAGTTCAAGATACTTTGGTGCTCTCTGCCTTAAATCAAGCAATCGGGAGGGAACATCCACCCACGGGGTGAATCATCCATACGGATTACGGTTGTCAATACACGACGCAACGATTTCAGTCAATGTGCATTCGTTATAGCTTTCGTCAAAGCATGAGAAGAAAAGGTACCCCGTATGACAATGCCGTGATGGAATGCTTTTACAGAACGTTAAAAAGGGAGCTCGTTGAGAATGTACATTATGACAATCCCGAACAAGCCCGCATGGACATTTTTAAATATATTGAGTTGTATTACAACACGAAACGGATACATGCTGCTGTTGGGTGGGTCAGTCCTTGTCAGTTTGAAGCACAAATTTGCAAAAACGCTTATCTTCGTATCAGGTTTTTTTAACATGACCGACCGGTGACTTTTTCCCTATCTATTTCCCGCGGAACAGGTCAAGAACGGGTGGTTATGATTATTGGATATGTTTTAAAGTCAATTGTACTTTATCCGTTATTTTGGTAGTTCCTACACCGAAAATAGAGGTATGAAGAGTATCGTTTATTGGCTTCTTCCAATAATCATCTATGCTGTTAATTCCGTTTGCCATGCCCAGAATCGATCCCACCGTTGCACCGTTACAGTCGGTATCAAATCCGGTTTCTACAGCCATACAGATAGAATTTCCGAAGTTGCCGTTTCCGTAAAGAAGAGCGGCCGCAACAATCATGGCGTTAGGGATGGTATGACACCAGCCGTGCGCGGTATATTCATCGTATTGATTGTGTATGCCTGCAAAGCAGTCTTTTTGTGAAATATTATTTTTGAATCCGTTCAAAATATCGGTGATTGCTTCATACAGACGACAGGTATGCGGAATTTGTGTAAGTCCTCCGCAAATGATATCCCATATATTATCGGTACAGGCTGCGCAAGCGAGCATTGCCGACACAAACATTTCACCGTAAATTCCATTTTTTATATGAGAGATAGAGGCGTCACGGAAAGCCATCTCAGCGGCAAGCTCAGGATTTCCCGGATTGATATAACCGAAATAATCGCCTCGGATCTGTGCACCGATCCATTCCCGAAATGCATTTTTATATACGGCAGATTCCGGCGGTTCAAAGCCTTTTATAAAGTTGCAAAAAGCTACTCTTTCGGCCGAGCAATAGGCATCTTTGCTTTGTCGTTCCAGCCAGATTCTGGAGACGTCATAGGAAGTAAAGGCTCTTCCGTATTTTTCAATCAGCAATTGTGCCAGTACTGTATAATTGGTATCATCGTCTATCGGCATTCCGTCTACTCTGTCCGCATAGCATCGGTTTGCGAAGCGAAATTTGTTTTTATTTATGATATCATCATTTAAATCGGTACGGAGAATATAACGATGCATGGGATAATTGCCGGTTTCCTTTAAAAAAGGAGTGAGTTCATTTGTTCTGATCCCTTCTACTGTTTTGCCCAACAGACATCCGCAGATTCTGCCTATCCATGCGCCGTGTATTTTCTGCTCAAGCCGACTTTCGTCTACGGGCGGCAATGAAAATCCGTTATTTTTTCGCAGTGCTTTTATGTCTTCAAGGCAAGAGGGCTCAATATATCGATATCCCTCAACCGTTTTTGCGTTCAAAACAATTTCAAATAAGATATCTCCGAGTTTTTCCTTTATCTCATTTTGGGGAAGACGGGAAACCGCGGCGAAAACATCTTTATAACTTTGTATATCCAGACCTTCTTCGATACATTGCTGATATTCTATATCCAGGCCGGAGGAATAGGCTTCCCAGCTGTGTATATTTGCGTATTTTGGTTTAATGGTTTTGTTGAAGGTAAGTTCTTCCGTCACACGGGGATCGCTGTCTAATACCAAGGCATCAAGAGAAACATCAAAGTATTTTGCGATTTTTACCAACTTTTCAAGTTCGGGCGTTGACACGCCGCTTTCCCATTTTTGTACCGATTGTCTTGAAACATTCAGCAGATCGGCAAATTGCTCCTGGGACATATTGGCGTTGGTACGTAACTTGTTTATCATATTGCTTATCATGTTTTTATACCTCCCATAAGATATTCTTATTATATCAAAGAAGAAAAGTAAGTACAATACATTTGGGGTTGCTATTTTGTAAACCGAGAGTTGTCAAAAAAATATCGTTCCTGCTCGGCAAGAACGATATCAATAAATTTTTTATTTTTTTTGGTGACAGCTGCCGCCCATAGGACAGCTGTCACAGCCGCATCCGCAAGAGGATTTTCCTTCTTTTTTCTTTTTTATCATGCTGCCTATAATTATAGTTACAATACCGGCAAGCGCTGTACAGACAATAATTACCGCAATATTTTGCATAAGCCACGAAAACATGTTTTTGTTCCTCCAATTTACTTTATTTTTATTTTCTTTGTGAGCTTATTTTCCTCTTTATAGGGCTTAAACAGCATAAATCCTATAAATCCTATCAGTGCTGCCGCAAAAATAACACCCACGGCGTTTCCGTTTCCGGTAAAGAGCATGCCCAGCTGATAAACAATGAAAGCAATTGTGTAAGCAAATACGCATTGATATCCGATGGCGAACCAAGTCCATTTTGCGGAATTCATTTCACGTTTGATCGCGCCGATTGCGGCAAAGCATGGCGCGCACAGCAAATTAAAGATCAGGAAAGAGTAGGCGGCCAGCTTTGTCATTCCTTCAAAATCAAGCACACCGAATACGCCCACGACTTCTTCTTTTGCCACCAATCCCATAATTGTGGCGACGGTTGCTTTGATGTTGCCGAATCCTAAGGGAGTGAAGATCCAGCAAATAGCATTACCGATTATTCCCAGAACACTGTTTTCAAGATTCAAGTCTACATCAAACAGGAACCGGCCGTCCACGATACCAAAGCGGGAACCGGCCCAAATAACGATGGAGGAGAGCAGAATAATTGTACCCGCTTTTCTGATAAATGAGCTGCCGCGCTCCCACATAGAACGGAGGATATTCCCTAAAGTAGGCCAATGATAAGCCGGAAGTTCCATAACAAACGGGGCGGGATCACCGGAGAACATTTTTGTTTTTTTCAGCATGATCCCGGAAAGAAGAATTGCGGCGACGCCGATAAAATACGCGCTGGGGGCCACCCACCATGCGCCCCCGAACAAAGCGGAAGCAATTAACGCGATAATCGGAAGCTTTGCGCCGCAGGGAATAAAGGTGGTTGTCATAATAGTCATTCGGCGGTCTCGCTCATTTTCAATTGTACGGGATGCCATGATTCCGGGAACCCCGCAGCCGGTACCGATCAGCATGGGAATAAATGATTTTCCCGAAAGACCGAATTTGCGGAAAATTCGATCCATAACAAAGGCAATACGCGCCATATAACCGCAGGCTTCCAGAAAGGCCAGCAGAATAAACAATACCAGCATTTGCGGAACAAAGCCGAGAACAGCGCCTACACCGCCGATAATACCGTCAAGAATCAGGCTTCGCAGCCAAACCGCGCTGTTCTCTTCCGTAATGCCGATAGCGTCAAGACCGCTGCCTGCCAGTACGGGAATTCCCGGCACCCATATTCCGTATTCCGATGTATCCGGCGCATTTTCCATACCGGCCTCATACGCCGGCGAAATAGTATATCCGGCTTCGGCAAGAGCATCCGCGTAGGTTCCGTAGGCCTCGTCAAAGGCTCCGAAATCTTCTGCTTGAATCGCATCAAGAAGTTCTTTTGAACCAATAATATCCGCTTCAGCCGCTTGTTTTACCGTAGAGGTCAACTCTTCCGTCCAAAGGTTCGCGTTGGCGTATTCGGACATCTGTTCTTCATATTCTTGCGTTCCTATACCAAACAGATGCCAGCCCTCGCCGAATAAACCGTCGTTAGCCCAATCTGTCGCCCAGGTACCTACCGTGGAAACGGATAAGAAATATACGAAAAACATGATTACAGCAAAGATCGGCAAGGCGGCAAATCGGTTGGTGATAATTCGGTCAATTTTATCCGAAATCGACAAAGATCCGGAATCTTTCTTTTTATAACAGCCTTTCAGTAAGGAGGCAATATACACATAGCGCTCATTTGTAATAATACTTTCCGCGTCATCTTCTAATTCCTGTTCGGCAGCTTGAATATCTTTTTCAATGTGTTCCAGTACGTCTTTAGAAAGGGAAAGCTTTTCCAGCACTTTTTCATCCCGCTCAAATAATTTGATGGCGTACCACCGCTGCTGTTCCGGAGGGAGATGATGGACGGCCGCTTCCTCAATATGCGCGATCGCGTGTTCAACAGCTCCGCAAAAAGTATGCATAGGGAATGTTTTTCCGTTTTTGGCTGCCTCAATTGCCGCTTCGGCTGCTTCTGTAATCCCGATTCCTTTTAAAGCCGAAATTTCTACTACCTTACATCCCAGCTGAATCGAAAGCTCGTTGATATTCAATTTATCACCGTTCTTTTTTACCACATCTATCATGTTTATGGCTACCACAACCGGAATTCTCAGTTCGGTAAGCTGAGTTGTCAGATATAGATTCCTTTCCAGATTTGTTCCGTCCACTATATTTAAAATAGCGTCAGGACGCTGTTCTATCAGATAATTCCTGGCGACAACCTCTTCTAAAGTATAGGGCGAAAGGGAATAAATTCCCGGAAGATCCGTAATGATAACGCCGTCATGCTTTTTCAGGCGCCCCTCTTTTTTTTCTACCGTAACGCCCGGCCAGTTTCCTACAAATTGATTGGAGCCTGTAAGTGCGTTAAACAGTGTGGTCTTGCCGCTGTTCGGGTTTCCCGCAAGCGCAATTTTTATATCCATGGTATCAATTCTCTCCTTTCAATTAGCATATGCTAACTCAATGCTTTAAAAAAAGGGATCTCCCTTTTTTTATTCTACTTCGATCATTTCGGCATCAGCTTTTCTGAGTGAAAGTTCATAGCCGCGTACAGTCACTTCGATGGGATCGCCCAGAGGGGCAACCTTTCGTACATACACGTCGATTCCTTTGGTAATCCCCATATCCATAATTCTGCGCTTTACGGGGCCTTCTCCGTGCAGTTTGACTACTTTGACAGTTTGGCCAATTTTTGCTGTTTTTAAAGTGTTCATGCTGTTTCCTCCTTTCTATTATCAAATCATAATTTTTTGTGCCATTTCTTTACTGATTGCTATACGTGTTTCTTTTACATTCACAATTACGTTTCCGCCGATGGTGTTAATAATACGGACATTGCCTCCTGGCACAAAGCCCATATCTTCCAAGTGTTTTTTTACTTCCGGTTTTCCGCCGACTTTTTTTATGATATTGTTTTCTCCGATATTAGCTAATGTAAGCGGTATCATAGAATATCTCCTTTTCAAATTAGCAACTGCTAACTTAAACCTAATAAAATCAGTTAGCTAATGCTAACTGTAAATTATTATATTGATAAACGAACCGATTGTCAACAGTTTTTTTATATTTTTTTATATTTTCATTTTTGCACGTTCAGGTTTTGCGCTTGAAAAATCTGTCTTTTTGTGATATTCTATACATGGAAAAAAGGAGGCTTTTTTATGCATTTACAGGAATCGGGGGAGATGTATCTTGAAACGATTTTGATACTTTCCAAAAAAAGCAGTGCCGTGCGGGCCATTGACATCGGCGAATATATGAATTATTCAAAACCCAGTGTCAGCCGTGCTGTGGGACTGTTGAAGAACGGTGAATATATTACTGTTAATAAAGATGGATATATATCCCTTACTTCCGCAGGGAGGGATATAGCGGAAAAGATTTATGAGCGTCATACATTGTTGACGGAATTCTTAACCAAGCTGGGGGTTGACGAGAAAACAGCCGCGGAGGACGCCTGTAAAATAGAGCATGATATCAGTGATATTTCGTTTGATGCTATAAAAAAGTTGGTACGGAAAAAATAAAATATATTAAAGAATTTTTTGGGATATAGATGGTTTGAGATTGAGCTGTTCAATATAAAGCATTGTAGAAATAAATTAACAGGATAATATCGGGGATGCCGTAAAGCAGCAAAACGCGGCGCATGCGTTTACTCAAAGACAGTATTTTTGGATTTTATAATAAATCCAATCGTTTGGAAGCGTATCGGTACAGAATAAAAAAACAACATTGATACTTACTCTTTAGGGAAGAATCAATGTTGTTTTTTATGCTTATTTCTCTCCGGCTCGAAGCTGTTCAAAGGAACGGCAGATGGCTTGATAATTTTCTTCGCTCATACCCACACTGTGATATTCTTCAATATAAGCGATAAAACCTCCTTTTCCTTCCGGATTTAAAAGTCGGTTTAGTTTTCTGGTATAGTCATGAATTTCATCCGGCGTTCCGTGAATGGCTATGGTTTGATGATCTACGGGACACATGAGACAGACCTTGCCGGCAAGCTGCTGAGCCAGATTCTCCAGCGGGAACAGTTCCGGCTGGTTCAGATTTAAAATATTGGCACCGGCCTCTACGAGATCGGGCAGAATGTCCATTACCTGACCGCAGCTGTGGAAACAAATATCCGCGCCTCTCTTTCGAATACGGGCAAATTGCCGTTGATAAAAAGGAAGGAAGAACGAACGCCACATAGCTGGATTGATCATCAGACTTTTTTGCGTTCCCCAGTCGTCTCCGAACATGATGCAATCTACACCTAGATCCAGCAGATGGTCGGCAACCGCCTCTTCATATTGGGTCACAATTTCCATTAAATCATGGAATTTTTCCGGTTCCAGATACAAATCTTCCATTGCATTTTCAAATCCACGGATAAAAGAAGCGGTATTAAATCCGGTGATTCCCAGAGATCCGATAATATATTGGTCGGGATGCGCCTCAATTTGGCGTTTGGTTTCTTCATATCGGGTGGGATCGTGAGGATCGGGCGCTTTATAATTATAAAACCCGTCCCAGCTATCCTTCAGCGGAGGCTCTTTGGGTTGTCCCATAGTATCGTCATGATGAACCCATACAAATCCCCATTCCGAGCGTCCCGGTGTTTCCGGTTGAAAAGAAGGGGGAGAGGAAGGTCCGGTAATAAAAAAATCCGAACGTTCTAAATCTCGGTTAAAATACAGAACCGGCAGTCGCTCCGGTGATTCAAAATGTATAGCCCTGCGGGCATTTTCTCTTGCAGAAAGACTCATAAAAATCACCCATTAAAAAATTTTTTTTATAATACTATTTTTTTGATAAAAAATCAAGACCTTTTTTAAAAATAGGAGATACTTTTTCAATATTGGTACATGGTAAAATGAAATAGGACAGAAAGAACCAAAGCAGAAGTGATATGATTGAAGAAAACAAAAAACCACGAAGGATGGCTATGGAGCAGAAATAGTATATCAAAGCTTCAACACCTAACAAAAGAAATACGTGCGTGAATTCAAACATACCGAGGCAGAGATTGCCCAAAACGCGAATCGCCGAAATAGCGGAAATCTCACACTCCGCACTGCACCTATAGCTAGCTCAGAACAGTTAGATAGTGAACTGCGCTCATATTATAGATATGGAAATCGGAAATATGGGTAAAACAGGGAAAGGAGGCCGTTCGCCGATAGGTAATGGAGGCGCAGGCGTTGTTATGCTGAAAAGCGGATTTTACAAGATGTCGTCGGATCTTCTGCACTACCGCACAAAGCCGGACGGAACATTCGATGGGGTGCGCCAAAACGAATGAATCAGGTGTTACGGGCGTGGAATTCTCGTTTTAATGATAGAAAATGGCGCTTTTTGCTAATTGCAAAAAAGAGGTTAAAAAATTTTTTATTAAGATTTTATATCAGAAGTTTTTAGATATTGAAGATAGGATGTTATGACAGCCTAATCTCTGATATTATCGTTCAATAGTGTTTTTACTTTTTAACAGATCAATTTTTTAATAGAAGTAGATATAATAAAGGAAAAGAGACAAATGTTTTTTTGCAAAGTATTAAGCTGTAGAAGAGCAAAGCTTGTTTTGACTTTATCAAGCCTAAAATTATATTGTGTCTTTTGAAAATTGTAGAGTGCTGTCAGCAGCGTTCCTGTCTTCAGCAGAATTATAGCTTATTACCGTAATTGGGAATGACATTGTTTCTATGTCCCCTTAAAGAATTTGTAATTACAGGAATGACTTATGAATCCTCCTCTTTACAGATTGCCGCTGCATGATGCACTCTATTTGCCTTTTTGCATGTTTATCGCTGATCGCTGACTGTAGCACTGCTGTTACTGGCTTCCAACGCCGAAAGCGGGTCATACGGCGCGCCTGTTGTCGTGCCGGCAAGCAGTGCGATATCCACCGCGTTTTCCGGAATACCCCAAGAGTTGCCCGAAAATAAAAATATTGCTTGATCAACAACATATCCACGGGTATTATATACTACATTATCCATAATTGTTCCGGTAGAACCGGGATTTAAATATGCCGGCTGGCGCAAAGTATGAAAAATATTGTTACGCACTAACAAATTTGTGACATTGTTTTGTGTTACAAAACCTCTGTTTACTACCCATGTTGAAGAATCGCCTGATTGATTCGGTCCGTAGATTAAACAATTTAAAATTCGAGTCCCATCTCCGGCAACCTGTATGAATTCGACAGGATAGGGAATATCGCTGGTCATGGTAAGACCGTCAATGGTTTCATCTTCACCGTTTAATAAAAACGGCACGACGGGCGCTTGAAGAAAAATAACAGATCCGGCCGCACCTTGAATGGTTAATCCCGGTATGTTCACGGAAATTTGCTGTGTGATGGGATAAGTCCCGCGCAAAACGTGTATAAAGCCATCCGGTTGCGCTGCTGCCAGCGCTTGCTCAATCGTTTGAAACGGTGCATTTTGACTGCCGTCTCCATCCGGAGCAGCATCCGCCTGAACATATAAATTATAGGGGTTTGGCTCAACGGCTCCGGTTGGACCTGTTGGACCGGTAGGACCAACTGCACCTGTTGGACCTGTTGGACCGGTAGGACCGAGAGCACCTGCCGTGCCTGTAGGGCCGGTTGGACCAGCAGCACCCGTTGGACCTGTTGGACCGGCACCTGCTGGGCCTGTGGGACCAGTTGGACCGGGAGCGCCAGCTACCCCAGTGGGACCTGTGGGACCGGCTACACCGGAAGCACCTGTTGGACCTGTGGGACCGACCGGACCGGGAGTACCGGTAGGACCGGGGGCACCTGTTGGACCTGTGGGACCGGCTATACCGGGAGTACCTGTTGGGCCGGTAGGACCCGTTGCGCCTGTGGGACCGGTAGAACCGGGAGCACCAGCTGCACCGGTGGGACCTGTAGGGCCGGGAGTACCAGCTGCCCCGGATGGACCGGTAGGCCCCGTTGCGCCTGTAGGACCGGTAGAACCGGACGCGCCTGTAGGACCGATTGGACCCATGGCCCCAGTAGGACCTGTGGGACCGGTTGGACCGGGAAGCCCCGGCGCGCCTATAGGTCCCATGGGACCGGTTGGACCGGGGATAGGGCATATTGGCTGGCAAGATATGCAGCAGTTCTTGTTGTATCCATTGCTGTTCTTACAATACATAGAAATTGAAACCTCCAGTTTGAACCTTACTATATTTTATGTTGTTAAAAATATATTGGTTCTGCTGAAAATTATTTATGCAGGGAAATCTTGTTGGATTTCAATGGATTGTAACAAACAGCAAGGGAAATAAGGCTTAAATTTTTTTGGTGTACATAGGTTTATAGTCATATCACAGTTAAAGGCATGATCCATTCCCTTTACGGTTCCGAGGCAAAGAGACTAATCCAAGGTTTTGCTTTATCGTTCTCGTCTGAAAGGTCACCATTATTGAAAGCTTCATACAGAGAGCAAGTTATAAAGCTTGACAAATGGTTGGACAAAAAGTTAGCCATTTGAGAATGGAGATGTTTCGGTACTGTTGCCTCATATTCATTCAGCACCTGTTTCCAAGCTATTTCAAAGAACGGTAATGCTGTATCATAAAACTCAAGGGAAAGCTTTTCAACCATGCGTCTGCCTTGCCTGTCAATAAAGAAATAGTTCGGCACAAATACACCATCTTTCTTAACGAACAGACCTTTTTCCATAGCAACACTGAACAGATATTTTTGCTCGTCATTAAGCAGGTCAGGTTGCAGTTCTCCTTTGATGATTTTTCTGCAGAGCTCAAATATACCGTTGGGCAAATTGAAGAATATATTACTGTCAAGACCGCTCCAATAATGATAAAACCCCTGTACGAATTCTGAGCCGCTTTTGTGAACCGGCCCGTCAAACGGAATATATTCTTTCCATTCCGAACCCGCGGTTCCTATATCGGAATAATAACTGTTATTGAAACCAAGAGCGATCCATTTCCCTCCGTTAGGTCTGTCCGGAATATCATGATAATGAATAATATGACAAACTTCATCCTTGAATTTATTCGCAGCGATATCCGTTACGATGTGAATGTATACCCATAAAAGACGTTTCCAACTAAATTGCACAATATTGTTTTTGAATTCAAGAAGTCTTTCTTTGTGTTTATTAAGGTGCGAAATCAAAGCATTATAATAGGAGGGGAAACAGGTTTTATATAGCTTGACTGCCATACCGGTGTTGTTTCCGGGAAGAATGACAAAATCCGTCTGATACTTTCCGGGTGATATTTCTCTCAATAATTGATTGTCTTTCAAATACTCTGTGTCGTCTTCAATATATACCGCGGAAATTCCCAATTCATTGCACAAATCCTCAATGCGCATGGGGCTTTGATAGGCCGCAAGTAAAATATTTTGCGTTGATTTGCTTCTTACACAGCTCATGGGCTCATTAGTAAGCCCTGGATTCCCTTGACAAGATATCAGAAGTTTGCCGGGGTTATAACTTTTTTCACCGTATTCACGCATCGTATCGATTCCTTTCTCAATTCGTTTTTTGCCTTCATGAAGCCACCACTTGACTGTACCGATATTTGAACCGGTTTCAGCAGCAATCTCCTCACAGCTTTTTTCATCAAAATAAAACATAATAAGGGATTGTCTGTATTTTTTTGACATTAAGGCCAGCTCTCGACGCAGAGTGCCAATTTGTTCTTGAAGCACATATTCTCCCTCTATGTTCTTCTCAGACAGAATGCTCTCCGGAAGATATTCACCGCCTATATATTTTTTCTTCCGCAAAAAATTATGAAATGTATGGACAGATACACTCCAAACAAAAGCGTTAAAATTTTTAATTTCTTTGCCGGCGTTTATGGCATGAAGAATTTGATATGCGATTTCTTGAGAGAGATCTTCCGCTTCTGTACGGTTATTCATTTTTATAACAGAAAAGCCGAATATTTTTGATAGATATTCTTCTTTTAACAGCGCCGTCAATTCTTCGCGTTTTGACAAGTGGTTTCACCTCACTTTTTTTTGAAATACAACATGTTGTGTCATTTATTTAGTAACACAAAAACATGAACGGTTGGAAAATTTTTTGATTATGCCATAAAAAATCATCCGCGGCAGCACTCCGGGGTCAATGATATTATATAAAAAACCTGTTTTCACTATGAAGACAGGTTTTTTACAAACGGAGTATCGTTTTCTCATAGCCAAACAAGGCTGTTGAGATTTTGGTATGAAATCCGGTGGATATTGCACATTGGAATTGTGCTTTATGAGCCTTTCAACAAAACGGAGAGAGCTGTTTAAAAAAATTAACGAGCTAAAAAATATTTTGACAGTTCTTCGGCAATCAAACCATGTCCCTCTTTAGAGGGATGATTTACGTGAGATAGATATTTTACCAGATCCGTATCCTTTGCAATATTGCGGCGGAATGCCGAAAAGCTGTCCGCCAGGCCTATACTGTATGCATCGGCCAAACAAGTTATCTGTTCAGCCATTTTCTCCAGCTCATACCAATCGTTATTCTTTTTGAGATAGGAATTATCCCATGAAGGCGTGAGTAAAATCACTTTTTTTGATTCGTTGAGCGCACGGTTTATCATTTCCTCCCATGCGTTTTTTGCCCGGGACAACCCGATCCTTCGGTCATTAAGCCCGTAATCAATCGTAATAATATCCGGATTATGCGTAAGCACATCATGCTCAAACCTGGAAGCCCCTGATTCTGAATCTTCGCCGCCGATGGCCGTTACAATAACATTGATAACCGCATACGGAAATCTTTCCTTTATAATTTGATGGAGTCTGTGAGGATAAGCATTGAAGGTATCTACGTAAGGCGTGGCAAAATATCCTGCCGGCACACTGTGACCGTGACAAACAATATTTACCGTTCGATTGTCCGGCCAGTGCCGTGCCATTTCATCACATAAATCCGCAGTATATTCAATTCCGGCAATCATCAGATTTCTCTCCTTTTGTATAGAATTCTAAAATTTGATTTTGGATTTATCACTCATGAAAATAAAAGATTCCGCAAGTATTTAAAATATCGGCTGCGATTTGAATTTTCATTCAATTTGCAGCCGGTATTTATTTAATAAGCCACCGGGACATCAATTTCCATATCGGAAAGGGGATAGGTGACACAAGGATGGATAAAACCGAATTTACGGTCTGCCTCTCGGCGTCCATCACGTCCTTCGGCGACTTGATAATTGCCGGAAAGCCATTTGCTGTGGCAAAACCCGCAGCCGCCCGCGCGGCATTTGTTGGGCGCGTTTAAGCCGGCGCGTTCCATAGCTGTCAGCAAAGTTTCCTTTGTGTTGGCAGGAATGATGTATACCTCATCGCGCATATGCACAGTCAATTTCAGCTGCTCCGGATGTTCCGTGGGAAGATCTCCGCAGCAGGAGGCGTCACGATGCAGGGCTTTTTTGGGCAGCTGAAGCGGTGAGAGTTCTTGTTCCACAAAGTCATACATGGCTTGCGGTCCGCAGAGGAAAAAAGTACTGTCGACAAGATCGGTATATTTTTTCATCAGCGCAGCGGATACAAAACCCTGTTCACAACCGTCGCAAGATTCATCACTGAGAACATAAATTACTTGTACGTTACGGCAGCGGGCAGCCAACGCGTCAAGTTCCGCTTTGTAAGCAAGCTGTTTCGCTGTGCGCGCACCGTAGAAGAGAAGCATACGGTAACTTTCATCCCCGTCAGCCAGACTGCCTGCCATTGAAACAAAAGGAGTAATACCGCTGCCTCCGGCAATACAGATGATATTTTGACGGTCTCGCAAAGTCTCATAATGGAATTCTCCGGACGGCTCTGTCATAATAAAACGATCACCGACCTGAACTTTTTCATGGAGATAACCGGATACGAAACCGGCATTTTCTATGGCCAGTATCAGTTTGTTGGCGAGTGCCTGCCGGGGCGTTGAAACGATAGAATAGGGGCGGCTGACTATGCTGGTTCCGATTTTAACTTGAATTGATACATATTGACCGGCGCGGAAGAACGGAAACGCTTCACTGTCTACTCGGCGGAAAGTAAGTTCTCGAATGGTATCAGTCAGAAAACGAGTGCCTGTCACTTCCACTTCCATATAACCTGGATGCAGCTTTTTTGCTAACACATTGGTACGATATTCCTGAGGAAGCGGCGCGTCGGAACCCTGCGCCAGCATCTTTCTGCGGGTAGGAACCATTTTTTTGAATCGCAGCATATCCATAAAACCAAAAAGCTGTTTTTTAAAATTCATGATTTGTTCGCCTCCTTCTTTAAATCACCTACCGTCTGTCGTCCGGAAAGATCACCGGAGATATATGCGCTGGAGTAGCCGCTTGAACGCATGGCGTAGCCGCCGGCAAACCGAAGACCAGGGGTCATTTGAGCATCCTCTTTCATCATCATCATTCGAGGCATCAGACTGTCCCAGTCTGCGGTTTCATAACCGTAGATGACACCTTCCGGATGCCCGCAATAGCGTGCATAAGTCGTGGGAGATGCTACACAGATTTCCTCAATGGCATCCCGAATTTTACATCCGGTTTCCCGTTCGAACACTTCAATCATGTCCTGGGCAACTTGATCTTTGGCTTTAAAATATGCTTCCTCAGTGACATTGCCCCAGTCATCGGACATAAACATAGTAGTAAAATACAGTATACAAGTTCCCGGAGGAGAACATTCGGGATAAGCGTTGTTCAGGCAAACGGTAGCTTGAACATGATTCGTATTTATTTTTTTCATCAGATCATACTGTTTAACGGTGTCCGCGGTGTCATAAATGAAGTAATTGTGACTGGTAATACCTAATTCTTCTGCGGAACGGTTTAGCCCCAGAAACAGAGAAAATCCCCGGCCGGAAAAGGTTCGGCTGTTGGCGGATCTTATCATCTGTTCTGTCACCGCTTTCTTTTCCAGCATTTTACCGAATACTAAATGCGGAGAACAATTGGCAATAATATGGTGGGTTTGAATCGTTTTTCCGTCAGTTAATGCAACACCGCAAATTCGGCCGTGATCATCCGCCAGAATTTTTTCTGCTTCAGACTGATACCAAATATCACCGCCGAGTTCTCGAATGCGGGTGTCCAGTGCAAGACTGATTTCATGAGAACGCATTTTGGGCATCCAGGCATCTCGTGTGATATAGCGAATCACCATAGAACCATAGTGCAAAAAGCTCATCCGATCACAATCGACACCTAAATAGCACCAATAGGCATTGAGAATATCTTTCGCTTTTTCGGGCATGTTCAGCGCGTCTAAAACCTCGTTTACCGAATAGCTGCCGGCTTTGATAAAGTTAGGAAAAGTTTTTTTCATGTAGTGTGAATCCGTGTTGCCGTTTACTGAATTAGAATAGGTTTGGGCATCTCTTACCTCATTGCATAATTCAAAAAACTCGGTAATGGATTTCCGGGATTCCGGACAGTATTCCGTCATTTTGTCGATAAAAGCCTGTTGACCGAAAGGCATAACGCAATCATATTTTTTGTCAGTGGTGATAAGATGATAGGCTTCCGGAATACGAATCCAATCGATCTTGTCTTCAACGCCCAGCTCTCGAAACAGTTTGCGGACATCTCCCGGTTCATCCGGTGAGCCAAAATCATTCAGCTCATGCAAACTGGCTTCAAATTCAAAACGTCCCCGCTTGAAGCTTGTGGCGAAACCGCCGGGAAGATTGTGTTTTTCCAGAAGCAGGCAGGAGTAGCCTGCCTGTAAGATCCGGATGGCAGCAACTAACCCGCCGTTTCCTGCGCCGATGACGACAACATCATAGGCTTTTTTTACGTTTGTTGCCATACTATTCCTCCTTTAATTCAGATCATTAAATTCCTTGAGCGTTCTAACCAAAATTGCAGTTCCTTTTCATTTTTTACTTGCTTATAGTAGCTCAAAATAATACGGTAATATTCCGTAAGTTCTCTGCTGATTTCTTCCTCACTGAAGTTGATATAGCCGGTGGCTGTCATAACAGCCATAGAGTAACAGTAATATTGCATTCGTCGGTGCATTTCTGCCGTATGTTGGAAAGAAAGATCTAAGCACGAAGACAATTTTTGAATGGTTTCGGAGGCATTGGGATCTTCAAAAAAAACTTCTCCTGCCGTACGCTGCCGTAAATAAACTAATTGAAACAGATTTTTTTCATTTTTTGCAAAATGTAAAAAAGAAAGCGCCACCTGCTTATAGCTGGTTGCATGCCCACGAAGATATTGTTCCCGGATAAAAAACGTTAATTCATCGCGTAGGGCGTTCATATTTCTAAATGCGGAGTAAATAGGCTGTGTGGAACAATTCATTTTTCTCGCTAGATTTCGGACAGAAAGTGCCTGAGGACCTTGCTTTCGCACAAGGTCAGCCGCGGCCTGTAAAATATCCTGTTGAAAAATGCGCTTCCGCGGGGGCAAAGAACCCGCCTCCTTTTAAGTTTAAATAACAGGTGTTATATTATTATTCTACAACATATTTATGAAAATTACAAGTAGGAATTCTCACTGAACCATAAAATATTGTATGTGTTACAATGATGAGTGACAAAAGGCAAAAAAAGAGTAGCGAATAGAAG